>CANKXC010000053.1 GCA_947487355.1 Comamonadaceae bacterium
TTCACTGGCGGTACCCCCTTGTCAATCATGAGTTGCATCAACGCTTGAGCTTGTGGATCCAACATGGCGCGATCTTTCAAAACAATGGGGTTAGATGAATGACTTGAGTTTAGCGGAATGGATGTCGGCACTGTGCCCAGAATCCTGGCGGGACATCGTCTTTGACAACGCCGTAGTGGGTAGGCCAAAGAGTCTCAGGCTTGCATTGAGTCCCCAACAAACGATCGATGATGGGCAGGTGTGCTGCATAGTTGCAGTCCAGGGCAAGCGACTCGCTGGAATGGTGCCAGTGGTGATAAGCGGGCGTGACAATCAGATGGCGCAGGGGACCTAATCGCAGGTTGACATTGGCGTGGTTGAGAACCGCATGAAAGCCAACGATGATGATGTAAGCATCGATCACGCCTTTAGAAAATCCTGCTAAGAGCAGTGCGGCCAGCACCAGTGAGCGGGTGATGACAACTTCAACAATGTGCAGTCGAGAGCCTGCAAGCCAATCCATGGTTTTTGCACTGTGGTGAACGGCATGGAATCGCCAAAGGAAAGGGACCTCATGGAAGCTGCGGTGGATGGCATATTGAACCAAATCCGCCACCAAAATACACAACGGCAGTGCCAAGGGCCATCCCAATTGCTCAACCCATGCATGCCAAGGCTGAGAACCCAAGGCAGCGAGAGCGCCATGCGCCGTTGAGTTGACAATGGCCATCAGCAATCCGACCAACAAATGAATCACGGCAAAGTGAGCCAAATCAGTTTGCCATTCAGATCGAAACACTGGCTGATCTGGTCGAAGGGGGCGCAGTTTCTCAATGAAAATAAACAGCAGGGACGAGGCCAACAAATCAAGTACAAACCAGTCAAGCCCAATGTAAGGCGTATTGTTTGGAAAATTGGGATCGACAGGGACGGCGTGACCTCCCAGTGCAGCCGCCAACAACACCAGAGAAAAGCTGATGGTGGCCAGCCATCGGCGGTGGCCCCGAACAAAGTTCAAAACCGAGAAACCACCTGCGATAACCAAGGCGGCGAAAAGAATACGCCTTAAGCCATCGATGTCCAACCGCCGCCTGACTTCTGGTGTGGTCAGGTACTCTGGAAAATGAAACGCCAATACCGATAAAACACTCAGGACGGCAAGAACCAGCGCAATGACCCCAGTGAGAAGCCCTGAGCCGCTGCGCAAGGCTCCGTGGGATGTGATCAGTTGGATCAGTGGCTTCATGGGTGCCGTGTGTCTTGGTGAAGGACGCGCTACTTTCAAAAAATTTGGTTCAGTTGTCCATCAAGGAGGGTAAGTACAAGCTGATCTCAGGAAAGAACAACAAGATGGCCAATGTCACGACTTGCATGGCGACGAAAGGCCAGCAACCCCTGAAAATGGTGCCAAGACCGACCTTGGGCAACAGAGTGTTGAGCACAAACAAGTTCATGCCAACGGGTGGTGAAATCAAACCAATTTGAATGACCATCACGATCAATACACCAAACCAAACAGGGTCAAAACCCAGTTGCATCACAATGGGAAAGAAGAGGGGAATGGTCAGCAAGACCATGGTCAACTCTTCCATGACGGTGCCTAAGATGATGTAGATCACCATCATGGCACCCACCACCATCACTGGTGAGAGTCCCAAGTGAGTAATCCATTGTTTTAGGTCGTTTGGCATGGTTGTGAAGTTCACAAAGTTGGCAAACACAGTGGCTGCAATTAACAAGGTGAACAACATGGCAGTGGTTCTTGCAGACTCCACCAGAATGCTGATGAGTGAATCCCAAGTTAGTGCTTTGCGACCCCAAGCAAAAAAGAATGCGCCAGCAGCGCCCATACCGGCGCCCTCAGTGGCTGTGAAGATGCCGCCGTAAATACCGCCAAGCACCACAATTACCAATAACAACACACCCCAAATGCCTCGCAATGCCTCTAGACGTTGCTTCCATGTGAACTTCTCACCAGCAGGCGCGTGCTCGGGATTGCGCATCGTCATTAAGACGACAGCCAACATGAGCAAGAGGGCGGTCAAGATGCCAGGCAATACGCCGGCCGCAAACAATTTGCCAATGTGAGTTTCAGTCACGATGCCGTAAATGACCATGATGGTGGACGGAGGAATCATGATGCCCAGGGTGCCCCCTGAAGCTATGACACCCGTCGACAGGGCATCGCTGTAACCCAATTTTTTCATAGAGGGGTAAGCCACCTTGCTCATGGTGGCTGCGGTGGCAATGGAGGAGCCACAAATGGCACCAAACCCTGCACACGCAGCAATGGTGGCATGTGCCAAACCACCTTTTCGGTGACCTATAAATGTATAGGCCGCGTGAAATAACTCATGCGCCAAACCGGCACGGGCCACAAAGTTGCCCATCAAAATGAACAGGGGAATGACTGACAAGGTGTAGGCAAAACCTGTTTCTTGAACCACTTGTGCGGTACTAGCCAACGCTGGCATCCAACCGCGCGTGAGTCCAATGCCAATGACGCCGACCAGGCCCATTGAGAAAGCCAGAGGCATGCGCAATAGCGCCAAGGCAAAAATGGCTACGAATCCTAAGAGAGCTTCAGTCACAGGACACCTCCTTCTGATTCTTCGTCTTCACGCAAGGGGTTGAAAACTAGAATGAGGTGAACAATGCCAGCCAGTGCACACATGAAGCCCATGCCCATGATGAAGGGTGCTTTAGAAATTTTGAGTTGTGCGGTGGTTTCACCATAGGCTGCAAAGTCGATGCCTGTCGAAATCATGAGCCAACCCAGTGCCAGTAGTGCAATGCTGCAAAACAAATTGACCAAGGACTTTTGGAATTTCACAAAAGATGCTGGCCAAAAGCCATCGAGTGAATCGAACAACACGTGCTCGCCTTTGCGTGAAACCAAGGGGAGTGCGCCAAAGATAACCACTACCATCAACAACTCAGTCAACTCCAATGAGCCTGGAATGGAGTGGCTTAAAAATTTACGGCCAGAAACATCCAAAAACGTCAGGACCATGATGCCAAACAAGGCCAGCCCCGCGATGAGGCTACACAGCCTGTCTAGAAATTTATTCACAAAAAGAATTCCAATGCATCAAAAAAAGCGGTACCCCTCAATTTTGACAGGTACCGCTTGCGGGTGAATGACAAACGCAAAATGCGTTTGCATTCAATTATTTTTCGAGCTTGGCAATTTCTGAGCGGAATTCAGCCAAAACTTTTGCGGGGTCTTTCAAACCCTTGGCCTTAGAAGCAGCAACCCAATTTTCTTCCAAAGATTTGGTTTTAGCTTTGACGTCGGCCACAAACTTGGCGTCGGCTTTGGTCACCAGCACGTTGTTGGCTTGCATCAGGCCATAAGCGCGACGGTCAACCTTGTCCCAGCCACGACCAAAAATACGAGCGGCAGTTTCGCCTGAGATGGCATCAACTGCTTTTTTGTCTTCGGCTGAAAGTTTGTCGTACTTGGCTTGGTTCATCATGAAAACAAAGCTCGTGTTGTACAAGCCACCAGGAAATGTGGTTGCGTGCTTGATGATCTTGTCGATTCTGAAAGACTCGGTGGATTCAGCAGGGAACAGTGTGCCGTCCATCACGCCAGAGGCCAATAATTCGTATGAATCAGGTGCGGGCTTGAGTGTCACGTTCATGTTCAAAGCCTTTGACATGTCGTTGACCATGCCACCGCCCACGCGGAATTTCAGACCTGTCAAATCCTCTACTTTGGCAATTGGGCGTTTGACGTTGAACACCATGCCGGGGCCATGAGAGAACAAAGACAAAACTTTGACGCCTTGGTGTTCAGCGGCAAATTCTGGATATTTAGAACTGACACGGCTCAAAGCCACAGAGATGGACTCTGCGCTATTGCCCAAGAAAGGCAATTCAGTCATTTGGGTGTGCACAAAACGGCCTGGGGTGTAGCCGTGCACGGTATAGGACAAATCGGCCAAGCCGTTTTTAACGGCATCGTATGTGCCCGGTGCAGGTGTTACGCCGCGGGGAAGAATGTTGCACTTGATACGACCCTTGGTGTTGTTTTCCAACAAGTCGCACCATTCTTTTTGGGCCATGGAAGCTGTGTGTGTTGGGGGCAGCCAACTTGAAACGGTCAGGACTGTCTCGGCTTGAACCACTGGGGCCCAAGCGGCCAATGCCAAAAGGGCGGCGGATATAAGCGACTTTTTCATGGATGTACTCCGGTCAATATAAAGAGGTTCAGACATTTTGCGAATTTCACAAGAGTTTCAGGACAAAACCCTCCACCCTGCATGGTAATGCCAATTAGCCAACCGATTGGTCGGTAAATTCCCGAATGTTTGAATAATTTAGAAATCGTTTAGTCATATAAAATCTGAACGATCGTGCTTTTCCGATTCTGTGTCTTGAGAAAATAGCAAATTAAGGCACAATTGACGTTTACGTTAACGTCAATTAAAACGAGTCGTTGGCCAGCAGTTTTATTTCTTGGAGATTAGGCAATGAAAATTCTTGTTCCCGTGAAGCGGGTCGTCGATTACAACGTGAAAGTGCGCGTCAAATCTGACGGCACCGGCGTGGACATCGCCAACGTCAAAATGAGCATGAACCCCTTTGATGAAATCGCTGTTGAAGAAGCAGTTCGTCTCAAAGAAAAAGGGATTGCTACCGAAGTGATTGCCGTCTCTTGCGGCGTGACTCAGTGCCAAGAAACATTACGCACGGCCATGGCCATTGGAGCAGATCGCGGTATCTTGGTCGAAACACCTGCCGATTTGGATTTGCAACCTTTGGCTGTTGCCAAGTTGCTCAAAGCTTTGGTGGACAAAGAACAACCCGGTTTGATCATCTTGGGCAAACAAGCCATTGACGATGATTGCAACCAAACAGGTCAAATGTTGGCAGCCTTGGCCGACTTGCCCCAAGCTACTTTTGCATCCAAAGTAGAAGTCGTTGATGGCAAGGCTCAGGTCACTCGTGAAATCGATGGAGGCTTGGAAATCTTGTCTCTGTCTATGCCAGCAGTGATCACCACAGACCTGCGCTTGAACGAGCCTCGCTATGTCACTTTGCCCAACATCATGAAGGCTAAGAAAAAACAACTCGACATTTTCAAACCTGAAGACTTGGGTGTTGATGTTGCGCCTCGCATTGCAACCTTAAAAGTGTCCGAGCCACCTAAGCGTTCAGCCGGCATCAAGGTGCCCGATGTGGCGACATTGGTTGATAAGTTGAAGAACGTATCGAAGGTAATCTAATCAATTTGCGGGACAGACCAAGATTTGCGCAGCAAATTTGCTCTGTCCTCAACTAATTAAGGAAATTTCATGGCTTCATTGGTTATTGCAGAACACGACAACGCATCCATTAAGGGTGCAACTTTGAACACAGTCACAGCCGCTGTGGCTTGCGGTGGTGATGTGCACGTATTGGTGGCGGGTCACAATGCTGGTGCGGCCGCCCAAGCCGCCGCACAAATTGCTGGCGTGTCCAAAGTCATTCACGCTGACGCAGAAGGCCTGTCCCACGGCTTGGCTGAAAACGTGGCAGCCCAAGTGCTGGCCATTGCTGGTAACTACACCCACATTTTGTTTCCTGCCACGGCAGGCGGCAAAAATGTCGCGCCTCGCGTAGCAGCCAAGTTGGATGTCGCCCAATTGAGCGACGTCACTTTGGTGTTGTCTGCCGACACCTTCGAGCGTCCTATTTATGCTGGTAACGCTATTGCCACCGTGCAAAGCAAAGATGCAGTCAAAGTGTTGACTGTTCGCACCACAGGTTTTGATGCAGCTGCAGCCACTGGTGGTTCTGCAAGCATTGAAACTGCAGCAGCAACAGATGACAGCGGCAAGAGTGCCTTCAAGGGCAGCGAGATTGCCAAGAACGATCGCCCAGAACTCACAGCCGCCAAGATCATTGTGTCTGGTGGCCGTGCGCTGGGCAGTGCAGAAAAGTTTGCAGAAGTCATTACCCCCCTGGCCGACAAGCTGGGCGCCGCCATGGGTGCCAGCCGGGCTGCGGTGGACGCAGGTTATGCGCCCAACGATTGGCAAGTGGGTCAAACTGGCAAAATTGTGGCGCCGCAGTTGTATGTGGCGTGCGGTATTTCAGGTGCCATTCAGCACTTGGCCGGCATGAAAGACAGCAAGGTCATTGTGGCCATCAACAAAGATCCAGAAGCACCTATTTTTAGCGTGGCCGATTATGGTTTGGAAGCTGATTTGTTTGCGGCAGTGCCCGAGTTGGTCAACGCTTTGTGATGTGTTTGATTTGAATTGATATGTGTTTTTGAAAGGCATCCTCTGTGGTGCCTTTCTTTTATTCGGAGTAAAAAATGAGTTACGTTGCCCCTATCAAAGACATGCTTTTCAACATCGAGCACTTGGCCCGTATTGACCAAGTTGCGCAAATGCCAGGCTTTGAAGAAGCTGGTTTGGAAACAGCGCAAGCCGTCTTGGAAGAATGCGCCAAGTTAAACCAAGATGTCATTTCGCCCTTGAACTGGGAAGGCGACAAAAATCCATCTGCTTTTGCCAACGGTTCAGTCAAAACCACACCGGGCTTCAAAGAAGCCTTCAAGCAGTACGGCGAGGGAGGATGGCAAGGCCTGCAACACCCCACAGAATTTGGGGGTCAAGGATTGCCCAAAACCATTGGTGCTGCTTGCGGTGAAATGCTCAACTCGGCCAACATGAGTTTTGCCTTGTGTCCCTTGCTCACAGATGGTGCCATCGAAGCGCTCTTGACTGCAGGCTCTGACGATTTGAAATACATCTATCTTGAGAAGTTGATCTCAGGTGAGTGGACAGGCACCATGAATTTGACAGAGCCACAAGCTGGCTCCGATCTGGCTTTGGTTCGCACCCGTGCTGAGCCTTTGCCCGATGGCACCTTCAAAATTTTTGGCACCAAAATCTACATCACCTATGGTGAGCATGACATGGCGGACAACATCGTTCACTTGGTGCTGGCGCGTGTACAAGGCGCCCCCGAAGGTGTCAAAGGCATCAGCTTGTTTGTGGTGCCCAAATTCATGGTCAATGCCGATGGCAGTTTGGGACAACGCAACGATGTTCACTGCGTGAGCATCGAACACAAAATGGGCATCAAAGCCAGCCCTACTGCCGTTTTGCAATATGGCGACAACGGTGGCGCCATTGGTTTCTTGGTGGGCGAAGAAAACCGTGGTTTGGAATACATGTTCATCATGATGAACGCTGCGCGTTATGCGGTGGGCGTTCAAGGCATTGCCATTGCCGAACGTGCTTATCAAAAGGCTGTGCAATACGCCAAAGACCGCGTCCAAAGCCGACCCGTCGATGGCAGCATGAACACCTCTGCGCCCATCATTCACCACCCCGATGTGAAGCGCATGCTGATGACCATGCGCGCAACGACAGAAGGATGCCGTGCCCTGGCCACAGTGGCTGCCGCAGCCTACGATGCAGCGCATCACCATCCCGATGCAGAAGTGCGCAAGCAAAATGCACTGTTCTATGAATTCATGGTGCCGTTGGTCAAAGGCTATAGCACCGAGATGAGCTTAGAAGTCACATCACTTGGCATACAGGTTCACGGGGGCATGGGTTTCATTGAAGAAACGGGTGCAGCCCAGTACTACCGTGATGCCAAAATTTTGACCATTTACGAAGGTACAACCGCCATCCAAGCCAACGATTTGGTGGGACGTAAAACGGCCCGTGATGGTGGACAAACAGCCAAGGCTTTGGCAGGTCAAGTCGAGCAAACAGAAAATGAACTGTTGGCACATTCCAATGCAGATGCCCAAGCCGTAGGCCGTCGCTTGAAAGCCGCTCGTTTGGCCTTCTTGGATGTCGTTCAATTTGTCGCGGGCAATGCCAAAGGCAATCCAAATGATGTCTATGCGGGCAGCGTGCCTTACCTTATGTTGACTGGCAACTTGATGGCGGGTTGGCAAATGGGTCGTGCTTTGTTGGTCGCCTTGGCACAGAGTGCGCAGGGTCATGACAAGGCATTCATGGATGCCAAAGTGACTACCGCACGCTTCTATGCCGATCACTTGTTAAGCCGTGCGCCTGGCGTGCGAGACAGCATTGTGGACGGTGCAAAGTGCGTGACAGAGCTTTCGCTAGAAGCTTTCTAAAATCGTTTTCTTAATTTGCTTTCTTAATTCGCTTTCTTAATTCGCATATATATCCACTGGAGACTGCATGTCTAAACTGCCCGCTGTTCTGGCCAATTTGCCTTTTCCGGTCATCGCCTCACCGTTGTTCATCATCAGCAATCCCAAGCTGGTTATTGAGCAATGTAAAGCGGGTGTTGTGGGCTCTATGCCTGCCTTGAACGCCCGGCCTGCAGCCCAATTGGAAGAGTGGTTGATTGAGATCACAGAAACTTTGGCGGCCTACAACAAAGCCAATCCAGACAAGCCAGCTGCGCCATTCGCCATCAATCAAATTGTTCACAAAAGCAACGATCGCTTAGAACACGACATGGCCATGTGTGTCAAATACAAGGTGCCCATCATCATCACTTCTTTGGGTGCCCGTGAAGACATCAATCAAGCAGCGCACAGTTATGGCGGCGTGGTGTTGCACGACATCATCAACAACAAGTTTGCACACAAAGCCATTGAAAAGGGTGCCGACGGTTTAATCGCTGTAGCTGCAGGTGCTGGTGGTCATGCGGGTGAAAAAAGTCCGTTTGCCTTGATCCAAGAAATTCGCCAATGGTTCGATGGCCCCATCGCTTTATCAGGCTCTATTGCCACAGGCGATGCTGTGTTGGCAGCTCAGGCCATGGGCGCTGACTTTGCCTACATCGGTTCAGCCTTCATTGCCACGCTCGAAGCGCGTGCCGCGGAAGAATACAAGCAAGCCATTGTGGATTGCAATTCCGATGACATTGTGTACAGCAACTTGTTTACGGGTGTTCATGGCAATTATTTGGCACCTTCTATCAAGGCGGCTGGCCTTGATCCTGCCAACTTGCCAGTGTCCGATCCATCGGCCATGAACTTTGGTGGCAATGCCAAAAAAGCCTGGAAAGACATTTGGGGTTGCGGACAGGGCATTGGCGCCGTTAACGCCATTCTCAGCACGGCTGAACTAGTTGCCAGACTCAAGCAAGAGTACGCTCAGGCACGTGCTCGCTTAACGCTTTCTTAAACCGCATCCTTTTGTGAAGACAGAGCGGTCGGAACTCATTGACCTGTTGAAGGTTTGTGCCTGCATTCTGATCGTTTGGCATCATTTGGCTTTGTACAGCCCCATGGCTGCTGTTGCCTCAGAGTGGTTTCCATCCACTGAAAATTTTTTATTGGCACATGGCCTTCTAGCTGTACAGGTGTTTTTAGTGCTTGGCGGCTATCTCAACGCTAAATCATTGTCTCGTGTCTTGTCAGATGACAGTCTCCACGCGACATCACGCATCTGGGCGCGTTACAAAAGGTTGGCCATACCCTTGTTTGTGGCCCTATCTTTTGCTGTTCTCGTCACAGAACTAATCAGGCCTTTTTTTGATCACAATTCCCTCTCTGCGGCACCAACGCCTTTGCAAGTATTCGCACATGTTTTTTTATTGCAAGACATCCTCTTTTTGGAAGCATTTTCTGCTGGCGTTTGGTACGTCGCCATTGACTTCCAATTGTTCGTGATAGCCATTGCTTGCGCAGGATTGGCGCATGCATGGCAACGGTTTTCAGAGACAGGCTCAGTCGTCCGCAAAGTACTTTTTCTATGGGCCACTCTGACGCTGGTTTCTCTCTTTGTTTGGAACTTGCATCCTCTTGGCGAAATATGGGGCACTTATTTCTTGGGCGCTTATGGTTTGGGTCTGTGCATTGGCTGCTGGCGCTATGCCAACTTGCGCTTCAGTCATTTCCATTTGAGTTTGATGATCGTTTTTATAGGCGCGCTGGCCTTTGCGTACCAACCTAGAGAAAGACTGGCAGTTGCTGTGGTTACTGCATTTTTCTTGTGTCTTTATGAAGCCGGCGAATGCAAGCCCATTGAGTTTTTGAAGGCAAGCTGGCTTCGTAATTTTTCTGATGCAACGTATTCAATTTTTCTGATTCACTTTGGCGTCAGTTTGCTCATCAGCGCGCTTGTTTTTAATTTCTGGTCAGAGAACATCCCCATCAACTTGATGGGTTTGCTTTTGTCTTTTGCGCTGTCTATTTGGTTAGGGCGCTTGATTCAATTGCACATTGAAAGTAAGCCCGCCAGCCTTTATAGGCTACTACAGTGGGCCGCAATTTTTGCGGCCAGCAGTAGCGCAGCCATGTGGCTCAGTTAGCCGTCAGTGCTTGGCTTTCATTGACCTTGCCTTGAATGTAAGCCAG
>CANKXC010000054.1 GCA_947487355.1 Comamonadaceae bacterium
GCCTTGGCAGGCATCCCTTTTGGTTGGATGGCCGATCGGGGCAACCGCCGCAATTTACTGGCCGCTTTGTTGGCCATATGGAGTGCGTTGGTGGCCTTTGCGGGTTCTGCCAACAGTTTCATGGCATTGGTACTCACACGCGTTGGCATTGGTGCCGCCGATGCGGGTGGTCAACCTTGTTCGGTCTCCATCATTTCCGATTTGTACCCCACGCAACGCCGAGCCAGCGCTGTGGCCATCTTTTTTGTTGGCGTGCCTTTGGGTATGGCCTCGGGCTTCATTGTGGGCGCCATCGTGGCAGGGCAGTTAGGCTGGCGAACAGCTTTTTATGTAGCAGCAGCGCCTGGTGTTTTGCTCACTATTTTGTTGTTGCTGTTGGTCAAAGAACCTAAACGGGGCGCCAGTGATGGCCTTCAAGAATCTAAAGACAATGCGCCGCCCTTGTCTGAAACTTTTGCCTTCATGCGCAGTCAAAAGTCATTGGTCTACTTGATGGCCGCTTCTGTTTTGGTCACAGCGTCCTCTTCTGCCATGATGTCCTGGATTGGCTCTTTGTTGGTGAGGGTTCATGGCCTCAGTCTGGAAAATGTGGGCTTGCTCACAGGACTTTGCATGGGTGGATTTGGTGCCATTGGCACCTTGGTATTTGGCTGGGTGGCAGACCGTCAGGGCGCCAAAGACATGCGCAACCAACCCCGCTTGATGGCCATCGCAGCGGCTGTCATTGCCATCAGTGGTACCGCTGTTTCGCTTCTGCCCACTGTTCTTGGCGCCGCTATTTCGCTGGCACTGTTTGCTTCGATGGTGGCAGGCTTGAATGGTCCAACTTATGCTTTGACACAAAGCTTGGTGAGGGTTCGCATGCGCGGTACTTCAATGTCAACCTTGGTGGTCTTGCTCAACTTGATTGGTGTGGGTGTCGGCCCAGCTTTGGCAGGTATTTTGAGTGATCAATTTGCCGCAGCCTTTGGTGCCGAATCGGTGCGTTGGGCCATGGTGTGCGTCTTGATGATGAACATTCCTGCAGTGGTTTTGTTTGTTCGCTGCGCCCATACCATTCAAGACGATTTGCAGCGAGCTCAGGCCTGACACAACTTCAGGTCTCAGTTCAGATCAAGGGCGCTGATGCGTCACTTGCGTAGCCATAAAAACCGAGCTTTGTAAGTGGCACAAATTGTCCAAAGCTGTTTGCAATTGAATTTGAACAGCGGCTGGACTTAAGCGCTCAATCAATTGGTTTGTGTCCTCAAACCACCATTCCACAATGGCGTCGAAGTTGTAACCCTCCGGCTGGCCTTCTTGAACCCAATTCAAGACCAAACGCTGGTCAAAATTCCAATCTGAAAAATCAGACAAAGCTTTCCGTAAATTGGATTCATGGCCTGCAGGCACTTGTCTTAAAAAACCGACCAACACAGCTTGCCCGGGAGCACCCGCCACCAAGACATTCTCTTGGGCAACCATGGTGAAGTCTCGGACATATCGATCAAATACGCGCAACTCATCTGGCTTCATGATGGCTTGAGTTTCGGGATCATGCCAAATGTCGGATGCCACCTGCAGGTCTCGAATTTGCAGCAAGTTCACACCATCTGCATCGGCATGGATGCCACTCAAAGCGTTGGCCAGCCCCATTGAAAGCACACTGGTGCATTGCTTCACACCCAACACTTTGTCCTGAACATTGCGACATTGTTTGCCAAGCGCGGAATGTTCACGCCAAGCCTGCGCAAACTCAGTAGGCGCCAATTTTGGATTGCGCTTGGCCAAGTAAATCATTTTCCAAGAAGGCACAGGCGCTGCAATTGATTCAGTCATGACGTCTCGATGATGTGTTCAAGTTATTGTTTTAAGTTGAGGTGTTTAAATTGGCGCGAGCAAGGGCAGCAGGATAAGCCTTCTTGGCCAAGCTAAACGCACCTACCGCAGGCAACAACATACAGACCATGCCCAGCAGAGCCATGCGCAATGCATCATCCCCAAAATAAGGCGTCAATAAATCGCTGAACAAGCCCGTCAAAATAGCGCCCAGGCCATTGCCCACCACGGCACCAGCCAACAGCATCATGGCATTGGCGGTGGCTCTGCGTTGGCTGGGTACAACCAAGCTGATGGCGGCATAAGTGGGTGCAGCCCACCAGGGCAAGAAGAACGAAAAAACCATGACCGACAGCATGGCATAGGTGATGGCGCCCGATGGCATCAAGAGGTAAGTGACACCGCAGATGTAGGCTAAACCTAAGCCCAGTACGGGCACACCCAGCTGCCAACGCTTGTCACGCTTTGTCAATTTGTCTGTGAGGGCGCCCGATGCCAAGCCGCCCAACAAAGACATGCAAGCGGAGGCGCCTGAAATCCAACCGGCTTGTTGTAGACTGATGTCGTGGTGGCGAATCATCAAGGCAAAATTCCAAGTGCCAAATGAGTAGCCAGATAAAAGCGCAAATGCTGCACCCAAGATAGACCACCGTGTAAAAGGCTCTGCCCAAATGGCAGCCACAGCGCCACGCTGTTGCAATTCATTTTCAGAATCTGTCTCAATGGGCGTATGGATTCGCACAGGTTCAGAAACGGTGTAGCGCAGCAGCAATGAAACCAACAAGGTGACGCCGCCAATGAGCGCAATGGTCATGCGCCAGCCATGGTGTTGAGCCAACCAAGAACCCACTACCAAGGCCATTAAGGCTCCCAAGCTGGCACCTGCGCTTAAGACGCTCATTGCGCGCGATCGATTTTCAGCGGGGTACAGATCGGCCAACATTGACATCGATGCAGGTGTACCGCCCGCGTCACTGATGGCACCGCCAGAGCGGGAAAACATCAAAGTAAAGAAACCCACCGACAAGCTGCCCATCAAAGCCAGCAAGCCACCAAGACCTCTGGCATAGGCAATCAAACTTCTTCGATTGCGTCGATCCGCCAGCTTGCCCATGGGTACACCCAGCAGACCAAAGGTCAAAGCAAATCCAAGACCTGTCACCAAACCAATTTGTAAATCGCTTAATCCGAATTCAAGCTTGATAGGTTGAATGACAACAGACAGAACTTGTCGGTCCATGAAGGCCAAGGCTGACAGCAAGGTCAGAATGGCCAGCGTGTAGTTGGAAGATTTTGAAAATGATGTGCGTTCAGAACTCATTCAACGGTCACGAATTTCAGCCAAAGGTTGTTCTATGGCATAGGGTTTCATGGCAGTCACAAAAAGCAAAGCACCGCCCAAAAAACAAATGCCAGTGCTTGCCGCCAAAGACCAACGCAGCGCTTCATTGCCAAACCAAGGAATTAGGAAATCACTGATCGAACCAATGATCAGAGGGCCTAAACCGGCGCCACACAAAATCAATCCAAGGTTGAACAGCGCCAAGCCAGACGACCTGCGATGCGGTGCAATTAAGCCAGCCAAAGAGGCGTAGACCGGTGCAGCCCACCACACAGCAGTGAAGCCAAACAAAACATAAAAACCAATGGCATGGGGTACCGTCATGCCGCCCATCTGCCAGCCTGTGCCTGCCGGCAATGCAAAGAAGGCAACGCCCAGTGGCAAGGCCAAGAAGCAACCCAACATGGGAACCCCTAAGCGCCATCTAATGTCTCGCTTTGCCAATTTGTCGCACAACCAACCGCTGAACAAGGAGCCCAGGGCTGCTGCAAAACCGCCCAGCAATCCCATGACAACGCCTGCGCCTTGCAAGCTCATGCCATGCGAGCGCACCAAAAATGCGGGTGTCCAAATGCCAATGCCATAGCCCGTGAAGCCCATCAAAATAGAGGCCAAGGTAATGCGCGTAAAGGCGGGAGATGCCCACAGGTCACGAACCAAAGTAGACAAGGGCTCGGGCGGTGCCTCGGTGTAGGGGTTATCGCTCGATTGCCATTGACCGCGTTGTGGTTCTACGCCTGAAACGCGTAACATCAAAGCCGCGACCAAACCAGGCAAGGCCATCCACAAAAATGCTGCACGCCATCCATAATGCTGCGCAATCCAGCCACCGGTTGTGAGGCCCAACAAAATACCGATTTGCGGACCCAGCAAATACACACTCATGGCCCTGCCTCGTTGCTGAGGTGGGTAGTGGTCTGCAATCATGGAAATAGAAGGTGGGCCGCCACCGGCTTCGCCCACTGCCACGCCAATGCGCGCAAAAGCCAAGCTCCAAAAGCCAACCGCCAAGCCGCACACCGCTGTCATGGCGCTCCATGCAGCGCAGCAATAGGCCACAAAATTACGCCGATTGGTTCGATCAGCAAAGCGGCCAAATGGCACGGCCAAGGCGCTGTAAAACAAGGCAAATGCCAAGCCGCTCAAAAATCCCATGGCCGTATCGGAAACCTGAAACTCTTGCTTGATGGGCTCCATGAGAATGCTCATGATCTGACGATCGATGAAGCTCATGGTGTAGACAAACAAGAGCAGTCCTAGGGTGTAGTGACTGCGCCAACCATGTGCGGCTTGGAGGGGCTGGGTTTGAGACATGCTGCAAATCCTAGAAAATGAAGCATTCATTTTGCAGTTGCCAATCTGCGGTGCATCGTCCGCTCAGACGATGGCCCCTCCAATTGGGGCTTAAGGAGTGGGCATCTTTAGGCTTTGGCGATATTTTGCTCAGCGTAGTAGGCCTTCATGGCCCAGGCAAAAGTCAAAATGCCCAAGGTGAAGCAGGTGCCAGTGGTGATGGCCAATGAAATTCTGAGGGCTTCAGCGCCCCAAGAACTGGTCAATTGATCACTCAGTATGCCCACAAAGAGTGGCCCTAAACCGCCCCCGACCATGGTCAAGCCTAAGCTAAAAATAGACAAGGCAGTCGCTCTGCGATGCGGTGCGATCAGTTCAGACAAAACGGCATAGATTGGTGCAGTCCACCAAACAGCCGTGACACCAAACAACAAATAAGCCCCCACTGCATGGGGAATGACGAAGCTGCCCAACTGCCATGTATCGCCAGCTGGCAAGAGGTAAAAGCCTAGGCCTGTGGGCAAGGAAAGCAAACAGCCCAACAGGGGCACACCAATTCGCCAACGCACATCTCGTTTGGCCAGGGTGTCATAAAGCCAGCCGCTAAGCACCGCACCCAAAGCTGCAGCCGTACCACCCAACAAACCCATGACCGCGCCTGCACCTTGAAGTGTCATGCCATGCGAGCGCACCAAAAATGCGGGTGACCAAATGCCAATGCCGTAGCCTGTAAAGCCCATCAACAGTCCTGCAAAAGTAATGCGCATAAAGACCTTGGAAGCCCACAAGCTTTTGAAAATATCGATCAATGATTCATTTTCAGAAGGTGGTTTGGCGACCTCGCCAGCCCACATGCCACGTTGCGGCTCGACAGCTGTGTATCGCAACATGAGAGCCGCCAAAACTCCAGGAATGGCCATCCAAATGAAGGCAGCACGCCAGCCATGGTGTTGTGCAATCCAGCCTCCCAAAGTGAGGCCAAAAAGAATGCCCAACTGCGGCCCTAGCCAATAAACGCCCATGGCGCGACCACGTCGTTCGGGTGGGTAATGGTCGGCAATCATGGACAAAGAAGGCGCCGTGCCGCCAGCTTCACCCACTGCCACACCTACCCGCGCCAGTGCCAGGCTCCAATACCCAGTGGCCATGCCGCAAAGGGCTGTCATGGCACTCCAAGCGGCGCAGCAATACGCCACAAAATTTCGACGATTGGCGCGGTCGGCATAGCGACCAAAAGGAATGGCCAGAACGCTGTAAAACAAGGCAAAAGTGAGGCCACTCAACAAACCCATGGCCGTATCAGAAACTTGAAATTCTTCCTTGATGGGTTGAATCAAAATGCCCATGATCTGCCGGTCGATGAAACTCATGGTGTAGACAAACAGAAGCACCAGCAAGGTGTAGTGGCTTCGAAGTCCGTAGGCAGACGTTTTCAAAATGGGTTCCTTCATTCAGGTCGGTCAATGTCATTTAAGGCTGTGCAGGTTTGCGCGGAAGACCAAACTCTGGCCAGTGGCCTTGAATCCAAGTTTGGCAGTTGCCCCAACCCGTAGCGCCAGTCACAGGATCAAATACTTCAATGAGTGCGTCCCTAAACTGATTCATGCGAGCAACAGCTTCGGGGCTAGAACAATCGGCGCAGTACTCACCTTCGACCAAGAGTTTGCCGCGCCATTCTCCGTGATAGTGCCCATCTAGCCCATGGTACAAACCAGCACCCAAATGAAAGCCGGTGTCGCCTAAGACTTTGACAGCCCATTGTTGTGGCTCACCTTGAGAGTTTGTGATGTTGAGATGGCCGCCCTTTAAGCGGCAATTTCGCGAGTCGAATTGCAATTGAGGCGAGAAGCCTTTGAGACCTTCACGCCGCGCATCGGGCCATTCAAAGCCCCCTTGCAATTTTTCATGACGCCATCCCTCACCCGCATAAAGCAAATAATAAAGATGAAAACCGTAGTGACTGCGATCGGGTTTTTGAAACAGCAAAGGCGACCAGATGGCCAAAATTTCTGGCGCGGCAGCATCAACGGGATCGGGTTGTAGGCCACTCATGGGCAGGCCCACACCTGGCCGCAAACCCCAAGAATGATCGCGCGTCATAACCCATTCAAGGGGTGTGACTTCATGGCGCTGGCCCGAAACTTCAATCCAACCACTGGCCACACCCATCTGGTGATATCGAATTTGATTGGCACTGTGCCGATAGCCTGTAAGCGTTCTGCGATCTTCTCGTTCTTCCGTCACGCACGGCAGCACACCTTCTAGGACCAATTCAAAAGCAATGGGCTGATGTTCATTTGCGCTAAGACCAACCTTGATGGTTTGCAGTGGCTTGATGACCTCATAACTGAGCGGTCCAACATCGATGCTGTTAGGGTCGCTGTCGAGTGACCGGCTAGCGCGCACCGTCCACTGTTGAACGCCTTGCGAAACACCGCCATAGGCATCGACCACATTGCGATTGACGTATTTGCCAAACCCAAAACCAATGGACAAACTGCCATCGCGTTTGGCAACCATGCCACACACTTTTTCGGTCCAACTCAAATCACTTTGAAGCACGCTGGCATGTGTTTCTACCACTTGATGATTGAAATACTCATCGGCATGAACCAATGGGCCAATGGTGTTGCTCATGAACTTTTCCTTAAAAATGCAGGCGTTCGTCTAACAGTTCAAGCAAGCGACTGCCGCCATTGCGCAGGTCCATTTCGGCTTCAACGGTTACCCAGCCTCGCTCAGTAAAAATACGGCCAATGCGCGTCATGATGATGGCAAATCGCCATGCCGAAAATACATCGTAGTAGGGCAAGTCTTTGGCGCTGAAGCCGCTGACTTTTTCCCAATGCGCAATGGTTTCTTCGCGGCTGGGGAGGTGTGCCAATCGGGGCACACCGTAGCCTGTACAAAGTGATTGGTCTAGCATCAACCACCAAGACAGATCGTCAACTGGATTGGACAAAGCGGGCCGTTCCCAATCGAGCATGCCGGTCAATTGACCATTTTGGAAGACGCAGTTGCCCAATTTGGCATCGCCCCAACTCAAGCTCAGAGCATCGGAGGTGGGCTGGTTTGCATGAAGCCAATTCAAACACCGATCCAACAAAGCATAGCGTTTGCCTGAGAGTTGTTCACTCCAGCGCAACATGTTTTCGTAATAGTGAATTTGGTGTTCTAAAGCGGATTGCTCTTTGGGGGGTAATAAAAATTGAAAGCCTGTAGATTGCCAATCCAGTTTGGCCAACTTGGCCAGTCCTTCAATGCCAGAAAACCAGCACTGCTTGATTGCATCAGGTTTTAAATCGTGAAACCAACCTTCTAAGTGATAGAGCGGATTTTCGTTGGGCACTTGACCTTCAATCCGCGACATGACAAAAAATGGCGCACCCAAAATTGATGCGTCCATTTCAAGGCCAAGCAAGCCGGGCACAGGCAAGCCAGCTTGCCTCAAAAGGTGCATTGTTTGGTACTGCGCCTGAACATCACAGTCGGGAAATACCGCGGCACCTTCGGGTTGAATCCGAACCACAATGCCTGAATGACCCTTGCCTTGATGGTGTGTTAATTCTCCAACCAGTGTGATGTTGGAGTAACCACCATTGGCACTTTGAAGTGATTTGACTTGGTATTTTTCTGCGTGTTGACGCGCAAGCCAAGGGTTGATTTTTTCAAGCAAGGCTGGCATGTCGGTCATGTCAGATCAATCCTCAATGGGGGTTAACAATTGCTGGCCTAAAACCAAATCGGCGCCTTTGTCGCCGATGACCACGGACGTGGCGTTTGTGTTGCCACAAATGATGTTGGGCATGACCGACGCATCAATGATTCGCAAGCCTTGAATGCCTCTCACTTTGAGATCGGGCGTGACCACTGCCATGGGGTCATCGGCGCGGCCCATTTTGCAGGTGCCAATGGGGTGATAGCCGGTGGTGACATGTGGCGCTAACCATTGCAACCATTCTTCGTCGGTTTGCGCTTCGGGGCCAGGCCGAACCTCTGAGTCGACATATTGACTGAGCGCCGGCATGGTGGCCATGTTGCGTAAAAATCGCAACGCCCAGAGCAGCGCACGTCGGTCGCGTTCGTCATCCAAATAATTCATGGTGATGCTGGGATGCTCATGAATGTCAGGCAACCTCAGGCGAATGGCGCCTCTTGAAAACGGCCGAACTTGGTAGGGTGCCAATGTCATGCCCTCAAATGTGTCGGGCACAGGTGGCTTGTTCTTGTCTTTTTGGGCTTCAGGGTTGCCTGTGACGGGCAAGCCAAAAACTTGAATGTCGTTGTAAACAAAGCTTGGATCTGTTTTGAGATAACCACCAAACTCTGCAGGGGGACTGGTCATCGGACCTTTTTGCGTCAACAGATATTGCAAGACCGAGCCAACCAAGCCCATGCCTTGAAACCTCGCGTTCATGCTCTTCACACCAGGTCGCAATTTCCAAGACATGGGAACGCAGCAATGATCTTGCAAATTGCTGCCTACACCGGGCAAATCCGCCACAACAGAAATACCTTGTTCGCGCAAATGTTCTGCAGGCCCCATGCCAGACAGCATCATGAGCTGCGGGGAGTGAATTGCACCCGCACACAACATCACTTCTTTTTGTGCCTCGGCTGTTTGGACGGGGCCATCGCCAATTTGATATTGAATGCCAGTTGCGCGTGTACCCACCATGGTAATTTTTAAAACCATGGCCTGGGTGATGACGGTTAAATTGCCGCGCTTCATGGCGGGCTCTAGTGCATTGACGGCAATGGAGGCCCGCTTACCCTTGTGCACATTCACTTGATAAGTGCCAACACCCCGTGCCGTGCCATCGTTAAAGTCATCGACTTTTTCTAATCCAGCCTGTTGGCCCGCTTCGATCATGGCATATGTGAGCGGATGTACTGAGGGCAAATCTTCCGCATGAACAGGGCCACCACGACCATGGTATTTGTTGTTGATGCGCGTCTGATTTTCTGTTCTGACAAAGTAGGGCAGCAAGTGATTCCAGCCCCACCCTTCAGCACCCGCCGCTTCCCAATCTGCATAATCTTGACGGTGGCCGCGAATGTAAATCATGCCGTTGATGGACGAAGATCCGCCCAGCACTTTGCCTCGCGGCATCATGAGGCGTCTGCCACCAGCCCATTTTTCAGGCTCTGTCATGTGACACCAGGAATGCTTAGGGCTGTAGGTCATGGCGCCCCAACCGGCAGGCATGCTCACCATCAAATCTCTTTTGTGGCTGGCGCCACCCTCTAGCAATAAAACGCGATGTTGGCCGTTTTCAGTTAGGCGCGCGGCCAATTGCCCACCCGCAGAACCTGAGCCCACAACGATGTAATCAAAGATTTGCTTGTCAGTCATTGTTTAACTTTTTTGATTCGGTTGAATTTGAGCAGTGCGATCAAGCGCGGTCAATAGTGGACTGCATCATCTTTTTAAGTTTCTGTGTGTAGGGCGGTAATAGACCCAGTTTTCTTCGGGGATCCCACCAACCTGCGTGATAGACACCGCGCAAATGGCTAAATTGCGCAAAGCCTTCGGGGCCGTTGTAAACCCCCATGCCTGAAGCGCCCACGCCACCAAAAGGCACATCGTTCAAGCCGACATGCAGCATGACATCATTGACACACACACCACCCGACAAGGTGTGGCCTAAAACATATTCTTGTTCTTCTTTGTC
>CANKXC010000055.1 GCA_947487355.1 Comamonadaceae bacterium
GCACTGGCCCAGTATTCCCAATGAGTGTGGAGCAGTTTGGTGATGATTTTTTTGTGACCGCAGTGGCGCAAGAAGAATTACGGTATCTATTGGGTGCGAAGCTGTTGGGCATTGATGATGCCAATACGGATGAGATTCGCCAAGCTGGAAAGAGCTTGATATCGGCTGAAAACAAATTCGCAATTAAAGCGTTTTTGCCAAAAGTCATTGCCGACGCCGACGCCCTTCATTTTCTTGGCATTACTTTTTCGAAGGATGTGGCAAGGTTTAAGTTTGAGTTGGCAGACAAAATTGTTTTCAAAGACGTTCGTGCCGAAAAGAATATTTTAAAAACTGCGTGGTCTTATGCCTATAAAAAAACACCTTTCTCGGTGTCTAGACCCGCAGAAATTTATTGGAAACAAGTCTTGCCCGATGAGAGGGCAATTTATGTCAATTACTCACGCTGTGAAGAAAGAAAAGATCTTCCATTTGCGCAATTTGCCAATGAGATTGCCGCCACATTCAATCAACAACAGATCGATCGAGTGATCATTGATTTGCGGACAAATCCAGGGGGTAACGAGGCGATCATTCGTCCCCTCATTCAAGTTTTAAATGAAAAAAAGGTGCCTGTTTTTGTTCTGATAGGACGCCGTACCTTTTCCTCGGCCTTTGGCAATGCGTTGAGTATAAAAACGCAATTGAAGGGAATTCTGATAGGTGAGCCTACTGGTCAAAAACCTAATGCGTTTGGAGAGATAGAAGTATTCACGTTAAAGAACAGTCAGTTGAAAGTTCAATATTCAACAAAGTGGTGGACCCGGGTGAAAGGCAGTGATCCTGAGGCATTGTTTCCTGACATCGCAATTGAGACTGGATTTGAGCCATATAAAAATGGCGAAGATTTGGTGTTGAAAACTGCTTTGACACACAATTGAATCGCAATGAACAGGTTTAGTCTCGCGAGTAGGTCAGCATTCGACCCTTGTAGGCAGCCTCGGTATCTGTGGCTGTAATGTGGAGTGCTTCTTCCGAGAGTAAAAAACCTTGCGCCGCCATGTTGCGGTGAAAGTGTGAACGGTTGCCCCGATTGGGATCAACCACCCAAACCTCGGCATGGTCTTCGATGTGTTCGTTGATGTAATGCGCCAAGTCGCCACGTTCATCGCGCTCATAAAGAATGTCGCTGCCGATGATCAAGTCAAACTTGCTGTTAACGGCGACATCTTGAATTTGAGGTTTGTGTTCTCCCCATTGGCCATGTTGGTAGTTCATAGGGCTTAGGTGATTTAAACGCAAGTTTTCGCGTAAAAATTTGCCCGCCAATGGATGGCAATCCGATGCCGTGATGTTGGCACCGCGTCGGTGGCCCACCAAACTGGCCAACCCCAAACCACAACCCAGTTCCAGTATGCGTTCATCGGCATTGACAGGTCGAAGGGCCATGCGTTCGGCCAGTCGGGAGCCTGATGGCCAAAGCAATCCAAACAATGACCAAAAGGCCGATGAAATGCCCAGGTCTAAGGCTGCGTTGCGCGGGTCATGAAACTGTTGCTTGTTGAGCAGGGAGCGAATGACCAGATTGGGTACGCCTTGGACGGCAATGGATTCTTGTTTGGTTTGATAACCATCGTGAGGTGGATGTGGCAAGTGAACATTCAAGCAAACGCGGTGTGCATCTGTTGTTGTGCATGTTACGCGCAACTGATGGGCGTGTCTTGATTCATTTGCGGTGTTGTTGACGGGGCAGGGCTATGGACCTCTTGAATTCCCGCTGGAGTTAAATGAATTTGGCGTTGAGCGCTGGCGATGGTCTCGGGTCGATGTGCAATGACAATTCGGGTAAGGTTTAAATGTTGGAGCGCACGAGAGACCAATATTTCATTGGCCATGTCGAGGTGGCTGGTGGCTTCGTCTAAAGCCAATACCGTGGGTGAGGCATACAGGGCGCGTGCCAACAAGATCCGCTGCTTTTGGCCACCGCTTAAGCCGGTGCCCAGTTCACCCAGCATGGTGTGATAACCCATCGACATCTGAACAATGTCATGGTGAATTTCTGCCAAAGCAGCGCATTGTTCAATTTTTTGAACGTTGGCCTGTACATCGAAGAAAGCAATGTTGTCAGCAATACTGCCGGTCAGTAAAACATCCTCTTGCATCACGCTACCAATTTTTCGTCGCACATTGGCGAGGCCCAATTGTTGAATTTGCACGCCCCCATAAAAAACTTGACCTGTGCTGGGCGTGAGCAAACCGAGCATGATTTTTAAAAGAGTGGTTTTGCCACAAGCGCTGGCACCTGTGATGGCAATGTGTTGGCCAGACGGCACGACAAGGTTGATGTTTTGGAAAACCCAAGGATCGTTTTCGCTATAACGAAAAGAAACATTGCGCAGTTCTAGGCTGGCAGGCAAATGCGACAAATCGTTTGCAGGTAAATTGCCTTGAGGCGTGTCTTGTTCTGGCACCGTCAGAACAATGTCGGCCAATCTGTCGCGGTGCAAATTGAGCATTTTGAATTCAATGCCTTGATTGATGAGCGCACTGATACGACCTGTAAATTGCATTTTGTAACTAATGAACGCGAGCAGCATGCCTACTGTAAACATTGCGCCACCTTGTTGGGTATTGTGGGCATTCAAAATGGTGCGCGCGCCCAGCCAAAACACGCACATGTTTTCAAAGCCAAAAATAAGGCTGCGGGCAACGTTGTAGCCCATGTTGAGTTTGGCCGTTTGAAAATCACGGTTCATGACTTCAATCATGAGGCTGTGCCAGCGAGCACGTCGCTCGCCTTCTCGGCCAAAAAGTTTGAGGGGCGTGATGGCCCTGACGGTTTCAATGAAATAACTTTGTTCTTGACTGGACAAGATCAATCGGTCGGAAGCGGCATGCTTAAAACTGGCATAACTGGCCCAGCGAACCAAGCCATAAAGCAAAGTGGCCAGAACCACAATGCCTGTCAAAGCGGGCGAATAAATGAGCATCATGATGAGCGCTGCGATTGCCATGAAGCCATCCAAGATGGACTCGAGCATGGTTTGTGTCAGTGTTTTTTGGATGTCGTGTACAGCACCAAAACGAGAGGAAATATCGCCCAAGTGGCGCTGCTCAAACCAGTGTGTTGGGAGTTTGAGCAAATGGGAAAACACATTGCCTAACCACTGAGCTGCAAGCGTTTGGCCAAGTACCATGACCCACCAGCTTCGTGCGTATGACAATGCCGATTGAATGACCAGCACCAAGCCAAATCCCCACATCAGTGTGGTCAACAGATCATGATCTCCCGATGTAAGGACATCGTCGACCACCGTTTGGTTGAAGATGGGCATCAAGATAGCAAAAAATTCTAGAACAAATGCCAAGGCTAAAATTTGGAAGACAGATGCACTGAGTCCCTGAACGTTTCCAGTGAGTTGCGACAAACTGAATGAGGGCTGCTGTGAAGTTTGTGTGAAGTTGGGTTGGGGTGTGAGTTCAAGGGCAACACCGGTGAAATGCTTAGAGGCTTCTTGAAAGGACAAGCGCCTTAGACCCAATGCGGGATCTAGAATTTCAATTTGCTGCCGGCTGACTTTTTGCAAAACGACAAAGTGATTTAAATCCCAATGCAAGATGCAAGGGGTCTTGAGTGCTTTGAGTTCATTGAGTTCTAAGCGCAGTGGCCTGGCATTAAAGCCCAGCACTTGACTTTGATCGATCAGTTGTTTGAGATTGGCGCCTTTGATTGACTGTGGAAATTTTTGGCGCAAGGCCATGAGGCGCCAGTGTTGGCCATGCGCAGATGCCATCATGCACAAGCAAGCCAAGCCACACTCGCTGCTTTGAAGTTGAAGAACGGGTTGCAAGTGGGGTGTGCTTAAGAAAGTTAAAGGGGCCTGCGCAATGAATGCGCAGGCTGGTGAGCAGTTGCTCAGTGAGGCGCGCTGGCCAAGTAATTATTTGAAGTCGCCCATTTCATTGACGTTGTCATAGTCTGGCGCTTCTCCTTTTTGTACGACAAGCTGCGTCAAATCGATAATGCCGTAGATTGTGGTGATGACATTACCAGCAATGGTTAGCAACCTGCCTGCCAAATTGCCGCCCTGTATCTCTGTTAATTCCATCGTGCTTAAATCTCTCATAGTTCTCTCCTGGTTATGCTGAAAAAATCGATTCAGCGTCGAATAACAATAAGTAAATGAAGGCGGTGGTGTAGCCTGTCAAATTTGAAATGAAATGAATGAAGCTTGAAAGCATGAGTGCTTTAGGCCGACCTATTTCTAATTTGTGCAAGTCGTATTGCTTAAGGAAAATATAAAATCCGATATAGCTTGTGACAAAACGCATGGACATGTTTGCTGGGAATAACGTCGAAGGGATGACGTGAAGCAAGGCAAATATCAGAGGCGTGACGATGAACAGGCCTTTGCGTTGAAAATTGAGCTCATGGATTTCGGCAATGAGGAGCATCAAGATGTTTTCTAACCAGGGTGCTACAAGCAAGCTGGTGATGAGAAAAAGTTGTGCATACTGTTCTTTCTCTTCGGTGCTGACGTAGACCTGATCGGGATTGAGCGTGTCATAGAAAAAACAAACACCTAAAGTGACGAGTATTTGCATCAGCACCACGAAAAGGGTGGCGTCGAGGAAGCCATGCCTATTGATGTGTGAGTTTGGCCACAGGATGGGAAATTTAGGACACATGGCGCTGATGCGCCGCATGTCGAGCCATGAACTGAACTGCATCAGTTGCCGTAATCGCCCATGGCGTTGTATTGGTCTGCGTTGGGTGTGGCACCAAAGCTTGCTAAATAGGCTTGTACAACGCCCGTTTGTTGCACATATCGAATGAGGTCGGGTAAAAATCCAAACATGTTGGCGATATTGCCGCCTTGAATTTGATCGAGTTGGTCTGCTGATAAATTTGTCATAAGGGTCCTGGTTGAATGTTGAAGTGACGTCGAAAAAATCAGAAAATCATTTTGGTTTTGGCGTGAATGGCAAGCAAAGGTTCAAATACCCATTGCCAAACCTGCCGGATGTCTTGAACGACATCGGCTTCCAGTGACATGCCTGGCCTTAATGGGTGCAACTCGTTGTATGCAAACATGTGCTGCGCTTCCAGTTGAACCTGAATTCTGTACAGCGGCTCGCTGCTTTGCGCGCTGGCCAACAATGCAGTGCCAAGGCCGTGCGGTAAATCTTGGGGCGCTATGGGTGTGCCACTGACTTGCGTGACGTGGCCTTTGGACAGTCCAAATTTTTGGTAGGGGTAGGCGGACAATCGCATCCATACCGATTGGCCAGGTTTTACAAAGCCAGATGTTCGTGTGGGTGCATAGAGATAGGCAATTAAGCCTTGGGAAGTTTCTGAATTAGGACTGGCTTGCGAACTGGCTTGTGGAATAAAGCTGGCTACAGTTTGGCCTGCTTGAAGGAAGGCGCCCAATGGCACATGGAGCGTACTGACTACACCCGATTGGGGTGCAATTAAGGTGCTTGATTTGCGTGACTGGTTTTCTACTTGCTCTTGTTGAAGGCTGGACAGCGTTCTATCGAGTTGGTTCAATTCAATTTGAAATTGTTTGGCCAAGGTGAGTTTTTCGGATTGAGTTTGGTCTTGTTCGCGCTGCAAAGCCAGGGTGTTGCGTTGGGTGATTTCTTGGCGTACTTTGAGGTCGAGAAGTTCTTCTTGTTTGGTCTGTGACTGAACCTCGGATACAAAACCTTCGGTGCTCATTTGTTGGTATCGCTGCCAAGTTTTTTGCGACAACTCAACGCGGCGTGATAAGAGCACGTGCTCTTGCTGGGATTGCACCAGTTCTAGGCCCAAAGACTGAATTCGAGATTCCAAACTGCTGGCGCGCAATTGATGCTGAGCCTGTCTGGCTTGGCGCTCTGCTAAAAGTGTGCGCTGACGCTCGGACAGTTGTGTGTCTAGCAATGCAGTGGTACTGCCGTGTGAGCTAATTTTGTCGGTGTTAATTACAAACAGAGTTTGACCTGCAGTCACGGACTCGCCCTGCTTGATAGCAATGTGGGACAACACGCCTGCCGAGGCAGCACTGAGCTCAAGCATGCCTTGGGGTGGCATTAAGACCCCAGTGATGCGCACTTTGCGCGCCACTTTGCCCCACGCACCAAATGCCACCATAGCACCGGCCAAGGCCAAAGCAATGCCGGCAATGAGGCTGAACCTGGGGTTGTGCGCCAAATGGATGCTGCCAAGCCATGAGGCTTGCTTGGCTTGGGAAACTTCGGTGCGAAAAAGTGAGCTTTGCATGGTGCTTTGAAAGAAAGAACCCTCACAATACGCAGTTAAATCATCTTCGTTGTTGCAATCACTTGCAATTGAAGAGTGTTGAAACCGAATGAAATGATTGAACTTCACCATGCTTCAGTACCAAACCATTCCTGTCACACCATTCCAGCAAAACTGCTCTTTGTTATGGGACGATCAAAGCCTGCAGGCGGCCGTCATCGACCCAGGTGGCGACTTGCACCTCATTCTTGAAGAAGTCGAAAGAAGAAAATTAAAACTCGAGCAAATTTGGCTCACGCATGCGCACATTGACCATGCGGGCGGCACAGCGGTCTTGGCGCGCACACTCGACTTGCCCATTGTGGGCCCACACCCCGGCGATCAGTTTTGGATTGATCTCTTGTCCGATCAAGGTCGTATGTTTCAGTTTCCCGATGCCGAAGTTTTTACACCTACACGTTGGTTGCAAGATGGCGACACCGTTGAGCTGGGCGCGCACACCTTGAACGTCAGGCATTGCCCAGGCCATACGCCAGGTCATGTGGTTTTTTATTCACCCGAAATGAAGCGCGCCTTTGTAGGCGATGTGTTGTTTGCGGGCAGTATTGGGCGCACAGATTTTCCGCAAGGCGACCACGACACTTTGATTGCCAGCATTACGCAGCGCCTCTGGCCCATGGGCGACGACACAGTGTTTATTCCCGGCCACGGCCCAGAAAGTACCTTTGGCAGAGAGCGTCGCAGCAACCCTTATGTGGGCGGTACCTGATCAATTCAAGGGGCTGGAATTGTTCAAACTGCGCTAATTGGATTGAATGGCTTGCGCATACAAGTTTGCCACCTTGGGCAAATTGGCCTCTAGCTCTTGAATGCGATTGTTGCCACTGGGGTGTGTCGACAAAAAGCTGGGTTGACCTTTGCCACCGCCTGTTGCGCTCAACATTTTTTTCCAAAGTTGCACACTGGCTTCAGGCTTGAAGCCTGCGCGAGCCGCAATTTCCAAACCTACCAAATCGGCTTCTGTTTCATCGTCGCGCCCGTATTTCAGGGTGAGCAACTGCGTGCCCATGTTGGCCGCCACATCGCCCAATTGGCCCAGGCCTAGCAGTTGTGAAGCCACGGACAAACCCATGCCAGTGGCTTTGGATTTGGCCATTCTTTCGCGGGCATGTTCACGCAAGGCGTGCGCCATTTCGTGACCCATGATCATGGCCACTTCGTCGTCGGTCAATTTAAGTTGATCCAAGATGCCGGTGTAAAAAGCAATTTTTCCACCGGGCATGCACCAAGCGTTCAGTTGATTGCTGCCAATCAAATTCACTTCCCATTTCCACTTGCGCGAATCGGGGTTCCATTGGGCTGTGAACGGAATTAGCCGATTGGCAATGGCGCGCAAGCGTTGCAGTTGTGGGTAGTCGTCTGGGGCCAAGGCGCCCTTGCCATTGGCGTCGCTCAAGGTCTGTCGATATTGTTGGCGAGCAGAGGTTTCGAGGGTTTCAACTGGAATGAGTTTTCGCATGTTGGAGGATTGACCCACATCAACTTGCCCATGCGCATGCGATGCGATCAAAGCGCTTAGGCTAAGGCCCGCGCCCCATCGCGCAGAGTGCATGAACGCCCGCCGCGACAAATCAGTTTGCCCACGAGGGTCTGACCGGTCGGGATCGGCAAGTTCTGGAGGGGGTAAGCAAAGCCAACACATGGTTTGAATCATAGTGGCACATCGCCAAAATTCAAGGCCAAACACTTTGGAAATCCCTCACAGACTTGGATAATGTCGACATGAACGAAAAGCCTAGCTCAGACGCCGCCGCATTTTCTTGGCTTGCCTCCTGGCGTATTTATGTGCAGCCTGCCAGTTTGCGCATGCTGTTTCTGGGCTTTGCAGCGGGGCTTCCATTGCTCTTGGTGCTGGGTACATTGAGTTTCAGATTGCGCGAGGCGGGCATTGACCGCAGCACCATTGGCTACTTAAGTTGGGTCGGTCTAGCCTACGCGTTCAAATGGATGTGGGCGCCCTTGGTCGACCGTTTGCCCATTCCCTACCTCACGCGCCAATTGGGTCGTCGCAGAAGTTGGTTGCTGTTGGCACAAGCCATGGTCATCGTGGGTTTGGTGGGCATGGCCATCAGCGACCCGCGCCAAACTTTGGGGCCAGTGGTGTGGTGTGCTTTGTTGGTTGCCGTGGGATCGGCCACCCAAGACATTGCATTGGATGCGTTTCGAATTGAATCGGCAGAGCCCACCCAGCAAGCGGCTTTGGCAGCCAGCTATCAAACGGGCTATCGCTTGGCCATGATTTGGGCGGGTGCCGGTGTTTTGTGGGTGGCAGCTTGGGTTCAGGGCGACAACTCGGCGGGCTATGTGCAGGCCGCTTGGCAGGCTGCTTATTTGGTCATGGCGGCCAGCATGGCGGTGGGCTTGTTCACAGTGCTCATTTCCAAAGAGCCCGCTCAGGCTGAATTGCCACCTGCGCGCAACGCAAAAGAGTGGTTGCAAGGGGCCTTGGTAGAGCCCTTCGCCGACTTCCTCAAAAGGTACCGCTGGCAAGCAGTTTTAATTTTGAGTTTGATTGCGGTTTATCGCATCAGCGATGTGGTGATGGGCATCATGGCCAACCCCTTTTATGTCGACATGGGTTACACCAAGGCAGAGGTTGCCACCGTGACCAAAGTGTATGGCGTGCTCATGACTTTATTGGGCGCGTTTGTGGGGGGCGTCATGGCCTTGCGTTGGGGTGTGATGCGCATCTTAATGCTGGGCGCAATCATGAGTGCTCTCAGCAATTTGCTGTTTGCCTGGTTAAGCGGACACGGCCACGATGTTCAAGCACTGATCTTGGTGGTGTCTGCCGATAACTTGGCCAGTGGTATCGCCTCTGCGGCTTTTATTGCCTACTTGTCGTCACTGACCAACATTCAATACTCGGCCACGCAGTACGCATTGCTCAGTTCCATGATGCTGCTTTTGCCAAAATTCATCGCTGGTTTTTCTGGCGACTTTGTCAATGCATATGGCTATGCCAACTTCTTCAATGTCACAGCTTTATTGGGCATGCCCGTTTTAGTTTTGGTGGCGCTGGCGTGGCGCTTTCAAGCCAAAGACAGTCCTCCGCCTTAAACCAATTTACGAAACTTTACGAAGACTTTAAAAGAATGTGATGGGATGGGTGCCATATAGGCGCATCATGTGGGGTGTTTCAATTTTCGACCCTTTTGTTGGCAGGGCATGACAGTACAAATTTTGATGATTGAAGACGACGACCGCTTGGCGCTGATGGTCGGTGATTACCTGCGCCAATCGGGTTATGGATTTGCGCATTGCAGTGATGGTGCTAAGGGCCTAGCGCATCTTCAAAAGCATGCAGTAGATTTGATCATTTTGGATCTGATGTTGCCGGACATCGATGGTTTGCAGGTGTGCCAAAAAGTCAGGGCCTTGCCCAATCCCCAAGCACAAACGGCCATTTTGATGCTAACCGCCAAAGGCGATCCCATGGACCGCATCGTGGGCCTTGAGTTGGGTGCAGACGACTATTTGCCAAAGCCATTTGAGCCCAGAGAATTGCTAGCGCGCATCAAAGCCATCTTGCGGCGCAAATCAAGTGCTAGCAGTGACAGCCATACAAAGTTGGTCTTTGGCAGTTTAGAAATTGACAGAGACTCTCGCATGGTCTCGGTCAATGGCAGGTCATGCGACCTCACCTCTTATCAGTTTGATTTGTTGGTTGCCATCGCAGAACGCGCAGGCCGTGTGCTCACGCGCGATCAAATTATGGAGGCTGTGCGTGGCCGAGAGTTGGAAGCCTTTGATCGATCGATTGACGTTCACATGGGACGGATTCGGATGGCCATTGAAGACGATCACAAAGCCCCCGAGCGAATACTGACGGTGCG
>CANKXC010000056.1 GCA_947487355.1 Comamonadaceae bacterium
GAAAAATAGTTGTCACCTGGAATGAAGAATTCACTCCAAGTAATTCGGTCGCCCACTGAGATAGGGTCGCCGCGCATGTCATGCGTTATGCCTTCGCCCAGTGCCACAATTTTGCCGACAATTTCATGTCCCAGCAAACCAGGGCAGGGGCTGGGTCGGTGACCTTGATAAGAGTGAATGTCAGATCGGCAGATGGTCGACATGCTGACCTTGACCAGAGCCTCGTTTGCCATAGGCGGACGGATAGGATAGTCCTGCACTTGAAACGGTGCATTGGGCTCTGTGTAAATAGCAATTCGGCCTGTTGCAGGAAGTGTCATGGGGTTTCTAAAACACCATTGATGGCAAAGTCAAAAATATAGTGACTTTTCAAGGTGCTTTCGGCGGCTCGTTTAGCGTAGGCAGAGTTCAAGGGCCTGTTCAAAATAAACGGTACACGCGCCTCAGCCACTGCACCATGGCTGCGCAATCGGGCATCCGTTAAATTTGAAAGATCATGATCAGAAGCGCTAGCGCCAATGACCGTTCCAGCGTCACCAATGACGGCCACATCACCTTCTCGATCTGCTGGCAATTCAAACTGTTGGCACACTTCATCTTTGGTCAGTGCCAGTTCAACACCATCGATACTTTTGACTTTTGCAATGATGGCTTGCGCTGACAATTGAGGATCGCGAATCCAAATACGCACAAAGCCACCCAAAGCGCCATGGTGGCGCACAAAGGCGTCCGTGATGGGGCAAATCACTTGGGTTGATCCTGCACCAAAGGACTGGTCCAGAATGTCTTGTAAATAAATGACTTTGGGGGTGCCGTCCGCTTGAGACTTGTCATTCATGCCGTGGTCTGCAGTGAGGGCTACGACAGCACCCAGTGCGGCAAGGCGTCCAAAAGCATCATCTAGGCGCTTGTAGAAGGTGTTGGCAACTTCATCGCCAGGTGCATATTTGTGTTGAATGAAATCCGTCAAAGACAAGAACAACAACTGGGGCTTGTCTCTCTCCAACAGCTTGATGCCTGCTTCTAGTACAAACAATGAAAGGTCCATGGAGTACATATCGGGTTGGGGCATCCCTACCAACTCGAGAACATTGTTAATGCCGTTTTCTTGCAAAGTGCATTGACTGGCAAACTCAGATGAAAAACTAACATTGCCTTGGGTCAGGTCTAAACCTTTACCCAGCTGTTTGCGAAGTTTGTCTTTGGCGGTAATAGACGCAACTTTGGCACCAGCATTGGCAAAGGTGGCCAAGATGGTGGGGCTTCGAAGCAATTCAGGGCCTGTCATGACAACAGCCTCGCCATTTTCATTCAGATAATAATTGCCTGAAATACCATGAACCGATGCAGGTGCACCCGTGATCAATGACATGTTGTTAGGGCAAGTAAAGCTAGGGACTGTGCCGTTGGCAATGCATGCAAAGCCCTCTTTCATGAATTTTTCAATGTTGGGAATGATGCCGTCTTTGATCCCGCGCTCAAAATAGGCAGGGTCTCCGCCATCGATGCAAACCACCACCACAGGTTGGTTTGGCCAGCCGTAGCTAACCCCATTGAGTTCTAAATGCTTCATGAGAAAATAAATTGTATTCAAATACTCCAGCGACGAATTCGCGCTGAAACGATGTCAATCAAGGTGACTGAAATAATGATGATAAACAGAATTGCAGCTGTTTCTGCATAATCAAAGCCGCGAATCGATTCGTGGAGCACAACGCCAATGCCACCTGCGCCCACCATGCCCACCACCGATGCAGACCTCACATTGGATTCGAATCGGTACAGAGAATATGAAATCCAAAGTGGTAGTACTTGTGGGATAACACCATAGAGTATTTCTTCAAAAACATTGGCGCCCGTGGCTCTAACACCTTCTACTGGTCTTGGGTCAATGGCTTCTACGGCTTCTGCAAATAATTTTCCCAACACACCCATGGTGTGAATCCAAAGAGCCATCACGCCAGCAAATGGGCCTAGACCCACAGCCACAATGAAAAGCATTGCAAAAACCATTTCATTGATGGCTCTAAAGGCATCCATTAGACGGCGGACAGGTTGATAAACCCAAGCGGGTGCGATGTTTTCGGCACACAGGAGGCCTAAAGGAACCGCACAAATAACAGCAAGTACCGTACCCCACAAGGCAATCTGAATTGAAATGATCATTTCAGAGAGGTAGACCCTCCAATCATGAAAGTTTGGAGGAAAGAACTCTCTGCTGAAAACAGCCATATTGGCTGAATCAGCAATCAATGCCATTGGGCGCATATCAGCACCTTGCCATGACCATGCTAAAACCATGAGTAGGATGCCCCAAGACAACTGTGTCGCAAGACTGGTTCTCGGTGGTGTTAAGGAAACATCCTTGATGCTGGGCTTTGGAGTCATGGCAAGTGCTAATTAAAACTGCATTATTTGGCTTTTGCCAAAGCAGCAAGCTTGGCATCAATGTCCGCTAACTTAGCTTGTTTTTCTGCGGCGTTCATGTTGGCATCAGATTCAAATTTCATGCGATCTTTGAACAACTCAAGTTGGCGAATGGGTGTCAATTGCGCATCTGTAGAAGCTTTGAAACCAGCCAGACGGTACATGTTTTTCAAAATTTCTTTTTCGCGATCTGTCTTGCCATAGCCTGTCACGAAATCTTTCACTTTTTTCTTCACATCGGCTGGCAAGTCTTTGCGCCAAACCAAAGGATCGCGAGGAATCAAGGGCGAAGTCCAGAGAATGCGAATTTGCTCTAATTTCTCTGGTGACTTCTCTCTGATTTTTTCAGTCATTTCACTGTTGCTTGTAGCAAGGTCAACTTGCTTGTTCAGAACAGCCAAGAAATTGCCTTCGTGATTGGATGAGCGCATCACCTTAAAGTGTGTCTTGGGGTCCAATTTATTCATCGTGAAAACATAGTATGTGGGGACCAAAGTGCCTGACGTTGAGGATGGGTCACCAATACCAAATGTGAAATCTTTACCATTCTTCAAGACTTGATCAAGCGTTTTGATGGCAGAGTCTTTGTGAGTGATCAGGTAAGAGTAATAACCAGGTGTGCCGTCTAGGTCGACGAATTGAGCAAAAACTTCACCCTGTGAGCGGTCAACAGCATCAATGGCAGATTTGTTGCCGTACCAAGCAAGTTGAACCTTGTTAAATCGCTGGGCTTCAATCACGCCAGCATAGTCGGTCGCATAAAAGCCATTGATTTTGATGCCAGTGGCTTTTGTCATGTCTTCTAAAAAGGGTTCCCACATTTGTTTCATGGCACCAGCTTTTTCTGTAGCAATAATGCCAAAGTTAAGCTCTTTGATGTCATTCGCACTGGCAACTGTGGCTGCTGTTAGCGCGATGGCTGTCAATATCGATTTAAGTTTTTTGATCATGAATCTTCCTTATGAAAGTTAAGAGAGGAGGGTTTAAACAAGTGCGACTGTGCCCAAAGAAGTCGCTTGTTCTGGGCTGGAGAAATTTGAATTGGATTTGAAAAACTCTTCAGCACTGCTGCCATACAGGTCGGCCAAAAGTTGGGGAGTTAGTGCGGCAGAAGGTCCGTCATAAACAACCCGACCTGCATTCAATGCAATTGTTCTTGCACAATATCGGATGGCATATTCAACTTGGTGAAGAGAAACCAAGATGGTGCAGTGGTGCGTTTGGTTTAGCTGCTGCAAAAGGTCCATCACTTTGCGAGAGGCTTCGGGATCTAAAGATGCAATAGGTTCATCAGCCAAAATAATTTTGGCTTTTTGCACTAAACATCGAGCCAAAGCTGCGCGCTGTTGTTGACCACCTGACAATGTAGACGCACGTTGCCATGCTGTTTGCTCAATACCCACTGAGGCTAGCGCTTCCAATGCCTTCTGCCTTTGTTCGGTCGTGAAGCGCATGAATAGGCTTCGCCACCAAGGTGTTTCATGCAATTGCCCAATCAGAACATTGGTAATGACAGGCAAACGGTTGACCAAATTAAATTGCTGGAAAACAAAACCAATTCGGCTGCGAACTTTTTTGAAAGATGATTTCAGTTTGCCTGATGATTGAACTGTTTGTCCAAAAACATCAATTTCACCGCTGGTCGATGTGACGAAGCCGGGCAGGTGTCTTAGCAGCGTTGACTTGCCAGAACCCGAGGCGCCCAAAAGCGCCACCATTTCACCCTCGGCAATTTTGATGGAGACTTGATCAAGAGCCAAACAATTGGCAAATGATTTGGTCAAATTTCGGGTCTCTAAGGCGTAGGACATGTTCGCTACTTTGATGTCATTGAATTGCAATGAACTCAGCATAGAATTTCTTTGTGTCAGATTGTTGACAATCTACGATTCAATTCATATTTCTTGATTTTCTTTTTGTATATGACAAGTAAATGACTTACGCGCAAAACTTGGGGCTGCTCAAAAATAATTCACTCCCATCCTTGGTTCAGGAGGAGTTGGAGACAATGCTTCGAAACGGCATGTTTTCACCTGGCGAGGCTTTGCGTGAGGTCACACTTGCCAATCAACTTGGAGTTTCACGCGGTCCTATACGCGAGGCTTTTCGTTCATTAGAAGAAAAAGGTTTGGTCAAGGTTGAAAAAAACCGGGGTGTCTTTGTTCGTGTCATTTCTGTTAAAGAAGCGGACGAAATCTTTGAGGTTCGAACCACTCTCGAAAAATTAATTGTTTCTCGATTGACAAAAAACCCTCAGCCATTGGTCGACTCAGATGTCTCTGCTTTGCTAATCAAAGCTAAAAAGATGGCGTTAAAAAAAGATGTGGTGGCATGCCATGCCCTGAATATTCAATTTCACGAACGTTTGGCCGAATTGGCGGGAAATGAAACACTTCTTAACACCTACCGCCGTCTTGTCAGTGAGTTATCTTTATTTAGGCACGAAGCCTATGCAAGACAAGCTGACACGGCTACTTTGCTGCAATCGGTTGCAGATCATCAAGCACTATTTGATGCTATTGTGCAGTCGGATAAACGCCAAGCTCTCATGATTTTGAAGCGTCATGTGGATGAAAGCCAAAAGCGTTTAAAAAAGATTTTGACTCAATCACACTAAGTTGACATATGAGATTTCATCAAGAAGCCCTGCGAATCACTGGACAGAAAATTCAAAAAGAACGTGTCATAGAAATTCACAACCCATACAACAACGAAGTCATTGGCACTGTTCCTAAGGCTGACGTGAGTGATGTTCGTCAAGCAATTGAATGGGCTCAAGCATACCGACCTCAATTGAGTCGTTACGAACGTTCTAATATTTTGATGCGTGCGGCAGATATCGTGGTTGCACAAGCTGAAAAAATCAGTGATCTCATCACGCTTGAGTCTGGATTGTGTAAAAAAGACAGTTTGTATGAGGCTGGGCGTGTTCGAGATGTTTTAATTTTTGGTGCCAACGCAGCCTTGCAAGATGATGGTCAAATATTTTCTTGCGACATTACGCCTCATGGTCGTCAGCGCAGGGTCTATACACAACGCGATCCTCTTCTGGGCGTTATCAGTGCCATCACGCCTTTCAATCACCCCATGAATCAGGTGGCACACAAAGTAGTGCCATCCATTGCAACCAACAATCGAATGGTCTTGAAGCCTTCTGAAAAGGTCCCGCTGTCTGCCATTCTGTTGGCTGATATTTTGTATGAGGCGGGCCTGCCTCCACAAATGTTCCAAGTCGTCACAGGTGATCCCCGTGAAATTGCAGACGAGCTGCTGACAAACTCAAGCATTGACTTGGTCACATTCACTGGCGGTGTCGAAATTGGAAAATACATTGCGCGTACGGTTGGCTACCGGCGAATGGTTTTAGAGTTAGGCGGAAACGATCCCATCATCGTGATGGATGATGCAGATCTTGAAGAGGCTGCCAATCTGACTGTTTCTGGCTCCTACAAAAATTCAGGTCAAAGATGCACGGCCATCAAACGTATCTTTGTGCATGACGCTGTAGCTGATGAGTTTGTAGGAAAAATTGTCAGTAAAACGCGTGAATGGCAGTTTGGAAATCCTGCCGATCTGAAAGTTGAAATGGGGACGGTGATCGATGAGAACGCTGCTAAGTTGTTTGAATCGCGAGTGAATGAGGCGGTTGCACAAGGTGCAAAACTCCTGATAGGCAACGAACGTCGAGGTGCTTTGTATTCACCAACGGTTCTTGACCATGTGTTACCTCATATGACGCTTGTTCATCAAGAAACTTTTGGGCCAGTGTCCCCTGTCATTCGTTTTAGTGACATCGATCAAGCCATTCAAATGGTCAATGGCACGGCTTATGGATTGTCTTCCTCAGTTTGTACCAATCGTTTGGATGTGATGACCAAATTCATCAATGAACTCAATGTTGGTAGCGTCAATGTCAGAGAGGTTCCCGGTTATAGGCTTGAATTGACGCCATTCGGTGGCATCAAAGACTCTGGCCTAGGCTACAAAGAAGGCGTGCTTGAGGCTATGAAAAGCTTCACCAACGTCAAAACCTATTCATTGCCCTGGCCAACCTGATGTCAGGTCTGGTGGTTGGTTTGGTGCTGGTTTCGGCCCTGATGCATGCGGGCTGGAACTTTTTGGTCAAGCGGGGTGGCGATGGGCAAATGGACACTGTCCTGTTTGCTATTGGCTGTAGTTTCATAGCTGCAGTCCTCTTGCCTTTTTCAAGTCCACTTGACCCTGCTTGTTATCCTTGGCTCATGGTCACCTTGGTCGTTCATGTGGCCTATTTCCTCACATTGGCTGCGGCCTACCAACACGCGGACCTTTCATTGGCCTATCCCGTAATGCGAGGCTTCGCGCCGGTATTGGTTGCCTTCTTTGCATTTTTTTCGGGCGAAACCTTAAATTCGTATCAGATAATTGGTATTGCCTGTATTGCTTTTGGCATCTTATTGCCAGCTTTTATCGGGAAGCCTTGGCAAAATATGAAGGGTTTTTATTTCGCCATTCTCAATGCAGCCATCATTGCCTTGTACACGGTTCTGGATGGTGTTGGTGTGCGCCTTTCAGGCAATGCCATCTCCTACACCTTGTGGCTTTTCTTGTTTAACTCTTGGGGTATTTTGGCAATACTGATCTGGCGAAGAAGCTTGTCTCAAGTTCTATCTAGCGCTCGCAGTGGTTGGCGCATTGCCTTGGTAGGTGCTGGGTTAAGCATGGGCTCATATGGCATTGTTTTATGGGCCATGACTCAAACGGCCATTCCTGCTGTAGCCGCACTTCGCGAAATTTCAGTTGTATTTGCGGCCTTTCTAGGCGCTTGGTTTTTGAAGGAATCGGTGGGTCTTTGGCGAATCTTGGGGGCAAGTTTGGTAGGCCTTGGTGCTGCAGTTATTCGCTATAGCTAAACAATAACCAAGCTTCAAGCTTTAAATTGATTTTTTGAGCGTACTAATTTTTGATTTAAGCTTTTTCAGCTTTGTTTCAAGTTTTTTCAAGGTGAGCTTGCGTTGCTGCTTAGTGGATGTAGGCTTACCGGCCAAAAGGGTGCCACGACACTTTAAGCTGCCACACCAACAAGGATATTGAGCGATTAATTTCTTTGTAATGGGCTCATCAATGATGAGCCCATAGTCGTAGTTCAATTCTTCGCCCCTTGAAATATTCTTCTTGGCCTTGATGAAAACCCGTCCGTCGACCACATCAGGTTTGCAATTGGGTGTGCAGCAATGATTGATCCACCGCGCCGAATTGCCGCCGTGTAGTGCGTCAATGACCTTGTCTTCGTCTACTTGAAAATAAAAGGTGTGGTTAGGATCCGCTGGGTCGTGTGGGTGACGGTCTTCTGCTTCTTGTGCAGAAATAATTTCTCCGACGTACTCAATCAGTGTTTCGCCTTTGGCAATATCTCGGGCAGCAAAGACACCTTTGCCGTGAATGCCAGACTTTTTAACTTGAATTTTTCGTGAAGATGTTTTCAAGTTTGCGGGTGGAGTATTTGAATCTTTCATGACTTTATGTTGCCAGAAATCATCAATTGCCATCAATTTCGACATTAAATTTCATAAAAATAAAAAACTTTGTCACAAATATTCAATAAATATGCAACGTTACTGAAACTGAAGTTCTTCATCATTAACTTCCAAGTTAAACCAAACTTGGAGTGAAAAATGAAAGAATTACCGAACCCCACATTCCCAATTTCGCAAATTGCATTGCCACGGGGGTCACTTCATCAAAGCTCTCAAACTCAAAATGCAGCCAGCCACTCAAAAGCTAAGATTACTGCAATCCAAGTTTCCTGGGCAAAACATCAGGATGAAGTAAGAGAAGCGCAAAAGCTGCGTTACGAAGTTTTTGCCAACGAAATGGGCGCTAGATTGCCATTGACTCTAGCCGGTCATGACATCGATTTGTTTGACGATTATTGCGAACATTTAATCGTTAGAGATGGTATTTCAAATGCAGTGATCGGCACTTATCGTGTTCTAACACCTGTGCAAGCCAAGCGCGTTGGTGGTACTTACACTGATACCGAGTTTGATTTAACAAGATTGCGCTTTATTCGTGAGCGCATGGTTGAGCTGGGACGGAGTTGTGTGCATCCGGAACACCGTCATGGTGGCGTTATATTGGCCTTGTGGGGTGCTCTTTTTGAATTCATGTCTCGCAATCAGTTAGACACAATGATTGGCTGCGCAAGCATTCCAATGCTTCACAATGGCATTGTGAGCGGTGACGCTGCAGCCAGTATGTGGCACCAGTTATCGCAATCCAACATGGCCTCAGTGGAGTTTCATGTTAGACCTAGACTGCCACTCCCAATCGATGAACTTGATTCAAACCTACCCGTCGATCCTCCAGCATTGATCAAAGGCTATTTGAGACTTGGGGCAAAAATATTGGGTGCACCTGCATGGGACCCTGATTTCAACACCGCTGATTTGCCAATGCTGATGCAAGTCAAAGATCTTCCTCTTCGCTATCGTAAGCATTTTGTAGGTGCATGATGATGTTCAAAGATGTACAGGAATTTATGCCCGGTGAGGCTTCTTCAACCAAGCATTACCGTGCCATCTTTATTTCTGATTTACATCTGGGAACGCCTGGCTGTCAAGCTGAGGCACTCTTAGATTTCCTCAAGTCACACACGTGTGACACGCTGTATTTGGTGGGCGACATCATTGATGGATGGCAACTGCGTAGAAAATGGTACTGGCCTCAAGCCCACAATGATGTCGTTCAGAAGCTATTGCGCAAGGCAAGAAAAGGTTGCAGAGTGGTCTATGTGCCTGGCAATCATGATGAGTTTGCACGCGATTTTCTGGATCACTCCTTCGGTGGTGTTGAGGTCGTGGAGCATGCCGTTCATGTGACAGCCACAGGTAAAAAAATGTGGGTCATCCATGGTGATTATTTTGACGGCGTAATTCAGTTTGCCAAATGGCTGGCTTACTTAGGCGACACGCTTTATGAATTAGCACTCAAAGCAAACAGACACCTCAATTACATGCGTGGACGTTTAGGCTTGCCTTATTGGTCTTTGTCTGCCTATCTCAAGCTAAAGGTTAAGAAAGCTGTCAATTTCATTTCAGATTTTGAAGTGGCTGTCGCTCGTGAAACACGCAAATTAGGTTACGACGGTGTGATTTGTGGCCACATACACCACGCAGAAATTCGGGAAATTGAGGGTGTGCTGTATTGCAACGATGGTGATTGGGTGGAAAGCCTAACCACACTGGTTGAGCACCATGATGGGCGACTTGAAATTCTGTCGTTTGACCCACACTCTGACTTTAAACAGTTACCCAAAACAACTGCACTGGTCACTGTTTAATTGTTTCTTTAACAGACAAAAAAAAGAGCACCTAGTGAACTGCACCCCAAATGTTGGATTGATGTCCAACTTTTGGGGTGCAGTTCATTCAGGTGCTCTTTTTTTGAGATTACCAATAACTGTTTAAGCGATGTAAGTCCGTTTTTCAGTTGCAGTAGGCGTTGCCACTGTGTATGACTTGCTCAGTATGGTGTCAATAAAGAACCATTCGCCTTGAACTTGCGCAGGTGTGATGGTCATCTTCAAATAACCACGTCTAGAAGCGTCCATCCATTTCAAGTCATTGACCACGCCTTCAAAAATAGCTTTGATGTTGGCAGGTGGAATGGTCAAATAGGTTTCTA
>CANKXC010000057.1 GCA_947487355.1 Comamonadaceae bacterium
TTGAAGCGCCACTGGTAAAACTCGTAGTCCGTGCCTTGCGTGCTGATGGTGAACAACAAACGCTGTACGTCCAAGCTGCCGTCATAGCGCTTGGGCATGGTGTAGGGGGTTCCCACCATGACCAACTCGGTTTCGCCCTTGTCGTTGACTTCTTCCCATGCATTGGCCACGTGCAACATGTAACGAGGATTGGCCTCAAACCATTTGATTTGATCGGCTGTGCCATGCCGCGGCACAACGGCAAAACGCGTTTTCCACTCGGGATGAAATTCGAGACTGTAACGACCCGCTTTCAAGGCATCTGGGTTGTTGATCAATGGAAAATCGTGAAGGATGCTGTAGTTGGGGGTGATGGCCATGTCGTGTGGCAAGCGAGGCCCGGGCAACTCGACAGGTATGAGTGTTTTGAGCTTGCCATCTGCGCCCAGCACACCGTAGTGCATGAAGGGGTGACGATTTCCATACGCAAAAAACAGATACTCACCCGTGCGCTCATCCACGCGTGAATGCGCTGAAATTTGCAATCCCTTCAAGCGAGGATCGCTCTCCAGTTTGCCCAGTGTGTCCAGCGTGTGAGGGTCAACTTGATACACCGCGCCACCGCGGTACCACATCGACAGCAATTTCCCGTTGTGAAACTTAACGTCGGTATTGGACGTATTTTTCAAAGCGTCGTCAGGCAACACGCCCTCTGGCATCCGCTCTTTTAATCCTGGGCTGAGGCTCTCGCCAGCAGCTTGTTCGGCAGCCAAACCTTCTGTTTTGACCCAGCGATTGCGGTAACTGACGTGGCCCTTTTGAAAATGCACTGCATGCAACATGCCATCGCCATCAAACCAATGGTATTTGCCTTTGGGTGTGTGTTGAGGAACCGGGCCATTGCGAACATACATACCGCTGAAGTCGGTAGGAATTGTGCCAATGACTTCAAGATCGGCTGTTGCTAATTCGTTTTGAATGGGGCCATAGCCATCTTGCAGGTTGGGGTTGTCTACCAAGTAAGGCTGCGGTTCAAGGATGGTTTCTAGTCCCATGAGTTTCTCCAAATCTTGATGGTTTTCAGCGCCAATTGTTTAGGCGGGATTGAGCGATAGCAAGCCACCCTGAGCCAAATCGGCACCACTGGCCCAACAAGCATGCGTACCGCTACAAAGTTTGTGAGGCAATTGAATTCGGCACACAGGCCCTTTTTCAAATTGTTTGGAGTCGATCAAAATAATTTCGGACAACTGTGTTTTTTCATTGGTGATGAAACTCACCAAATAGCCATCGTCTTCATCTTTGGCGTTGATGCGGGGGGCAAAAGGCGCCTCGCTGGCATATTGACCTTCGGGCAGTCTAAGTTCCCAAGACTCGCCAGTTTCTAGATTGTGTTTGACATAACCATGAAACAAGAACCAACCAGGCACTTGAACGGCGCTGTAGGCAATTTTGTAGGGCTTGGCGGCATAGCGTTGATTGAACATGCCGAATTCCAATATTCGGTCGTCAAGTCTTTGCTCCGTGGTTTGACCAGTTTTCAAATTGAAGCGCCAACGGTGCAAGCGGCAGCCCATTTTTTTCTGATCGAGGTAAGACATCATGCGCTCGTAACCCTTTGGCGCACCTTCATAGTTGCGGGGCATGGGCTCGTCTTGGAAATAGCCATCCAGCACGATCTCGTCACCCTCCTCGTAGCTGTTGAGCCAGTGCAAGACAAAAGTGGGAGCAGCCTCAAACCAACGAATGTCTTTGGTTTGGCCGCGCCTAGGAATGATGGCAAATCGAGAGGGCGTGTCTTTGTAAAAACGCACCACATGCTTGCCCTGCGCCAACATGTCGGGGTCCCAATACAGCGGAAAGTCGTTCAGGATGGCATAGTTTTCTGTGTAGGCCATGTCGTGCGGTAAGCGTGGGCCAGGCAGAGGAATAGGCACGTAATGCACCAGTTTGTCATGCTTGTCGACCACGCCGTAGTGCATGTAGGGGGCATGCTTGGAGTAGTTGAAGAACAACAACTCACCGGTTTGTTCATCCACTTTGCAGTGCGCTGAAATGCCATCAATCGGCGACCAAGGACACAGGCCTTCATCGTTGAGTGTGAGGGGGTCAAGGCGATAACCTTCGCCGCATTGATAGAAGGTGGTGAGTGCACGACCCGCATGAACCACCACATCGGTGCTGGAGGCGTCCTTCAAGCTGCCGTGGGCGCCCCATCCAGCGCGTTCTGACAGCGCGGGGTCTGCCATGAGGCCCGCCCACAGAGAGCGGCCTGCTTCCATTTCTGCTTGCAGGCCTTTGGTTTGAATAAAGCGATTTCGGTAGGTGACTTTGCCATCTTTGAAGGCTGCCATGTGGAGCATGCCATCGCCATCAAAGGGGTGGTATTTGTCTTTGGCTTGGAACAGGGGGTTTTCGGTGTTGCGAAGGTAAACACCATCGATGTCTTTGGGTATTTCGCCTTCGATGACTTTCAAGTCGGTGGCATCGACTTCTTCCCAAAGCGGCGTCCAAGCGCCCTGCAAGTAGGGGTGATCGCCTGCAACGATGTTGCCGTCATAGGTGTTGATAACTTCTTTTTTCACAAAGCAAGTCTCCACAAGTGAAATTACTTTTGAACACTAAGTAACTTGTGGCTTCCCCGCAAGGGGGAATACGATAGGCCACAGTAACTAAAGTGACTGATTGGATGGTCACTTGTTTGCGAAAGGGGGAGGAGTTTGGTGCCTCCGACAGGAATCGAACCTGTATCTAGCGCTTAGGAGGCACTCGTTCTATCCATTGAACTACGGCGGCGGAAACGGGATTTTACAGGCTCCTTATGAAGCCCGGTATTTGATGAGGAAAGACCCGTTACTTGCTCATCATGCGCATGGCATCTTCCAAACCTTTGAGGGTTAGCGGGAACATGCGGTTGCTCATGAGTTGTTGAATGACCGCAATGCTTTGGCGGTACTGCCAAACACCTTGCGGCTCGGGGTTGATCCACGCAAATTTGGGGAAGGTGTGCGTGAGGCGTTGTAGCCACTCGGCACCGGCTTCTTCGTTGTTATATTCCACACTGCCACCGGGCTGCAAAATTTCGTAGGGGCTCATGGTGGCATCGCCCACAAAGATCAATTTGTAATCTTTGTTGTACTTGCGCAGAATGTCCCAAGTGGGAAATTTTTCGGCATAGCGGCGCTTGTTGTTCTTCCACATGAAGTCGTACACGCAGTTGTGGAAGTAATAAAACTCCAGGTGTTTGAACTCAGCTTTGGCCGCTGAGAACAATTCTTCTACGCGCGCTATGTGATCGTCCATGGTGCCGCCCACGTCCATCAGTAGCAAAACTTTCACGTTGTTGTGGCGCTCTGGAATCATTTTGATGTCCAGATAACCTGCGTTGGCCGCTGTTGCGCGAATGGTGTCGGGCAAATCTAATTCTTCTGCAGAGCCTTCGCGCGCAAATTTGCGCAAACGACGCAAAGCCACTTTGATGTTGCGCGTGCCCAGTTCTTGGGTATCGTCGTAATCGCGGTAAGCGCGTTGCTCCCAAACTTTGACGGCGCTTCGATTGCCGCCTTTACCGCCAATGCGGACGCCTTGCGGGTTGTAACCACCATTGCCAAAGGGCGAGGTACCGCCCGTACCAATCCATTTGTTGCCACCTTCGTGACGCTCTTTTTGTTCTTCAAGGCGCTTCTTCAAGGTCTCCATCAACTCGTCCCAGCCCATTTTTTCAATGGCGGCTTTTTGCTCGGGTGTGAGTTCTTTTTCTAAGATTTTTTGCAACCAATCCAATGGCACTTCTTTGGTGAAGTCGGTCAGCATTTCAACGCCTTTGAAGTAGGCGCCAAAAGCTTTGTCAAATTTGTCGTAGTGCTTCTCGTCCTTGACCATGACGGTGCGGCTCAAATGATAGAAATCATCGATGCTGCAGGCATCCGAAGCAGGGCCCACCACATTGGCTTGCAAGGCTTCCAAAACATTGAGGTATTCGCGAACAGACACCGGCAATTTGGCAGCACGCAGGGTGTAAAAAAAATCGATCAGCATGGCTTATTCCTTTCGACTGGCTTGCCACCGCTTGGCCAATTGCAATCCAATACCGCCGCCCAAACCCACCAACAAAATGCCACCAATGCTGTCGATGCCATAACCGCTGGCAAAGACATCCCAGCCAACAAGTCGTCCAATCCAAAAACCGAGCAGGGCGCCGCCGACAAAGCCAACGGCATCTGACAAACCTTCTGCTAGCAAATTACGTGACATCTTGAATTAGCGGTTACGTTGATTCATGAACACCAGCTTTTCAAAGAGGCTGACGTCTTGTTCGTTCTTGAGCAAGGCACCCACAAGAGGAGGGACGCTGACTTTTTGATCGGCACTTTGCAGGGCTTCTAATGGAATGTCTTCTGCGACCAACAACTTGAGCCAATCAAGCAATTCGCTGGTGGAAGGTTTCTTTTTCAGGCCTGGCAAACCGCGCACGTCGTAGAAGTTTTTCAAAGCCACAGTGAGCAATTCTTTTTTCAAATTGGGGAAATGCACATCCACAATTTGCTTCATGGTTTCGGGTTCTGGAAACTTGATGTAATGGAAGAAGCAGCGACGCAAAAACGCATCGGGCAATTCTTTCTCATTGTTAGAAGTGATAAACACCAGAGGGCGTGTTTTGGCTTTGATCAGCTGGCGTGTTTCATAGCAATAAAACTCCATGCGATCAATTTCGCGCAGCAAGTCATTGGGGAACTCGATGTCGGCCTTGTCAATTTCGTCAATCAGAATGGCCACGGGCTCTTCTGAGGTGAAGGCCTGCCACAGCACACCCTTGATGATGTAGTTCTCGATGTTTTTGACTTTTTCGTCGCCCAATTGGCTGTCTCGCAAACGGCTAACGGCGTCGTATTCATACAAGCCTTGTTGAGCTTTTGTGGTGGACTTGATGTGCCACTGAATGAGTTTCAAGCCCAGTGCTTCGGACACTTCTTCGGCCAACATGGTTTTACCGGTGCCTGGTTCACCCTTAACCAACAGGGGGCGCTTCAAGGTGATGGCAGCATTGACGGCCAGCTTTAAATCTTGCGTGGCGACGTAGTTTTCGGTCCCTTGGAATTTCATAATTTGGTGCAAAAGTAGATTAAAAGTTGTTTGATGTGAGAAAAGTCAGGAATGAGTAGGCGCACTCGATATAATCCGGCATTGATTTTCATCAATCCAAGTTTGATTGTGCTCGCAAAATGAACGCTTTGTTATCCTCACTGATCGCTTTAACTGTCGCTTCAGCGACCGTCTTCACAGCCCACGCACAAGATGTGCAGGGTAACGCCAAAGATGGCGAAGCCAAAATTGCCATGTGCATTGGCTGCCACGGCATTAAAGGCTACCAAGCCAGCTTCCCCGAGGTCTACCGCGTGCCCATGATTTCGGGACAAAACGCCAAATACATGGCCTCTTCATTGAACGCCTACAAAAAAGGCGACCGCAAGCACCCCACCATGCGCGGCATTGCCACCAGCCTGACTGACCAAGACATTGCCGACATTTCTGCCTACTATGCGCAGCATGGTGTGGTTCAAGGCGCCGCGCCTACAGTGGCCAAGCCTGCCAACGACAAAGTGGCTGAGTTGCTCAAAAAAGGCGCTTGTATTTCTTGCCACGGCGAGAATTTCTCCAAGCCAGTTGACCCCAGCTATCCCAAAATTGCCGGTCAGCACAAAGATTTCTTGTTTGTGGCTTTGAAGTCTTACAAGACTGAAAACCAAGCCACTTGGGGCCGTGCAAACGGTGTCATGGGCGGTATTGCCAAGCAATTTACCAACAACGAACTCAAAGCAATGTCTGCCTACATTGCCTCCTTGGACGGCGATTTGAAGACTGTCCCCCAGTCCAAATTCCGCTGATTTGACTCAGTCTTTGGTTGCGTGCCTTTGCACGCAATCAATGTAGACCTGGCCGTCGGGCATCTTGCCGGCGCGTTGGCTCTCAAAAATCATTCGGCCCAAGCACTCCATGGTGGCATGGTGGGCCTCATGCAATGATTGTTTTTTGTGGCTCAATAACTCCACCGCCTGACGGATGCCCCGAGGCTGGTCAATGCTGCATTGCTCACTGATAGACAAATGCATCGAGAGATGTAAAAAGGGATTCTCGCGAGCAGGATCGATGTTTTTCATCGCGGCCAAGGCCGCATCTACATCAGACAGTTCTGCGTGGTATTCGGGATGTTCTTCAATCCACTGACTGGCCAAAATTTCAATGGGTTCCATGCTGGCGCCAGAGCGTGCTTTGGCATAAGCCCCGCAAAAAAAACGACGCACATCGGCTTGAGAAGGTTGGATCAGCATGTTTGAATTGTCGCTTAGGTGGAATAAAGGCTTGAATTTCAACAAGACATGCACTATATTGCATGATTGTTGAAACTTCGAACCCTTTTAAAAGTCTAATCATGAGCAGCAACCTCACCCAAGCCTTTATTTGTGACGCCATCCGGACCCCCTTTGGTCGATATGGCGGTGCATTGTCCAGCGTTCGAACCGATGACCTTGGCGCAATTCCACTGCGTGCCCTGATGGCGCGCAACCCGCAAGTCGATTGGGCCGCTGTGACCGATGTGTTGTACGGCAATGCCAACCAGGCAGGCGAAGACAACCGCAATGTGGCACACATGAGCAGTTTGTTGGCAGGTTTGCCCATCGATGTGCCGGGCGCAACGATCAACCGTTTGTGCGGTTCGGGTTTGGATGCGGTGGGTACAGCCGCACGCGCTATCAAGTCGGGTGAAGCCGGTCTCATGATTGCAGGCGGTGTTGAAAGCATGAGCCGTGCGCCTTTTGTGATGCCCAAAGCAGAGTCGGCATTCAGCCGCGCCAACGCGGTTTACGACACCACCATTGGCTGGCGCTTCATCAACAAATTGATGAAAGAAAAATACGGTGTGGATTCCATGCCTGAGACCGCTGAAAACGTGGCAACCGACTACAAAATTGAACGCGAAGCGCAAGATCGCATGGCGCTCAACAGCCAAATGAAAGCAGTCGCGGCTCAAAAGGCGGGTCATTTGGCGCGTGAAATTACAGCCGTCACCATTCCGCAAAAGAAGGGCGATGCCATTGTGGTGGACACAGACGAACATCCCCGCGAAACCAGCATTGAGTCGTTGGCCAAACTCAAAGGTGTGGTGCGCCCCGATGGCACAGTCACAGCCGGCAATGCCAGCGGTGTGAACGATGGATCTTGCGCCTTGTTGTTGGCCAATGAAAGCTTGGCTGGCAAGTACGGACTGACACCCAAAGCCCGTGTGGTGGGCATGGCCACAGCCGGTGTGGCACCGCGTGTCATGGGCATTGGCCCTGCGCCTGCCACCCTCAAGGTGTTGGCCCAAACCGGTTTGACCTTGGACCAATTGGATGTGATTGAATTGAATGAAGCCTTTGCGGCACAAGGCTTGGCTGTGCTGCGCATGTTGGGCTTGAAGGACGACGACGAGCGCGTGAATGCATGGGGCGGCGCCATTGCTTTGGGCCACCCCTTGGGTGCTTCGGGCGCGCGTTTGGCCACCACCGCAGTGAATCGTTTGCATGCTACGGGCGGTCGTTATGCGCTGTGCACCATGTGCATTGGCGTCGGCCAAGGCATTGCCGTCATTTTGGAACGCGTCTAAGGGACATGCCATGACAACTGCTCACACAAATGCATCCACAACTCGCGCTGCTTGGTATGAACAAAACGGCGAGGCACGCGATGTGATGAAGGTGGGGGAACTGCCACTTCAAGCACCGGGTGCTGGTGAGGTGTGTGTGTATTTGCTCACCTCGGGTGTGAACCCATCCGATGTGAAATCTCGCCGCGCCAAGCCCTTGACCAGTCCTTGGGTGGTACCGCACAGCGATGGTGCCGGCATCATTGAAGCCGTGGGTGAAGGTGTTTCTGAAAAACGAATTGGTGAGCGTGTTTGGATTTGGAATGCGCAGTGGCAGCGGCCGCATGGAAGCGCTTCTGAAGCCATTGTGTTGCCTGAATCGCAGGCGGTAAAGTTACCCGACAACACCGACTTTGCAGCGGGTGCTTGCATGGGCATTCCTGGTTTGACAGCAGTCCAAGCTGTGCATTTGGCAGGCAATGAACAACTTCGCGGCAAAAAAGTTTTGGTCACAGGCGCTTCGTCTGCCGTAGGTCATTACATCACTCAACTGGTGACACAGTATGGCGGACAAGTCATTGGTACCGTGGGCTCTGAAGTCAAGGCGGCCCATGCCAAAGCGGCGGGTGCTGTTGAAACTATTTTTTACAAAACCGAACCCGTGCTTGAACGGCTCAAAGCGTTCACTGGCGGGCAAGGCGTTGATGCCATCATTGACATGGACTTTGCAACGGCCTCTCAGTGGGTGACAGCAGGTGGCCTGAGGCCGCATGGCCAATTGATTGGCTATGGCTCCAATGTAGTGGGAGATATTCCGCTCACTTTTCGCCCCTTGTTGTTCAATTCAATTGGCTTGAAATTTTTCTTGGTTTACGACTTGTTGCCAGCCGACAGAGCGTGGTGCGTCAATCGGGTCAATGAGTTGTTGGCCGCCGGAAAACTCCAACACACCATTGGTGCAAGATTCAGTTTGGATCAAATTGTGCAAGCGCACGAAGCGGTTGAAGCGGGTCAATTAGGCAATGTGGTGATTGATCTCTGACCCGCAACTGGTTAAAGTTCAAACCATGAAAATTTTCCACACACTCCAAGAGTTGGCTTTGTGCGTTGGCCAAACGGTTGCAGTTTCGCCCTGGACCGAAATTACGCAAACACAAGTCAATCAATTTGCAGAAGCCACTGGCGATCACCAATGGATACATATTGATGTTGAAAAAGCCAAAGCAGGCCCTTTTGGTGGACCCATTGCGCATGGGTTTTTAACCTTGTCTCTGATCCCCATGTTGTCGGAAAGCGCCATCAAAATTGAAGAAGTACGCATGGGCGTCAACTACGGCTTGAACAAGGTCCGATTTACATCGCCTGTGCCTGTGGGGAGTAAGTTGCGCGGCCACATGAAGTTGCTAAGTGCAACGACCATCGACGGCAATGGCATGCAGTTCGCTTGGGAGATGACCATTGAACGCGAAGGCGCTGAGAAGCCTGCCTGCATTGCTGAAAGTCTGGCGCGCTACTACGTTTAAGTTGTTTAGTTTTAGGCGTTGGGTGGCATGGCAAATGCGTTTTGCCGCCATGCCTCGTACACCGTCACAGCCACGCTGTTCGACAAATTGAGGCTGCGTTGTCCCGCCAGCATGGGCAACTTCAAGCGATTGGCGGGATCAAAACTTTCGCGCAGTTCTGGTGAGAGTCCACGCGTTTCAGCACCAAATACCAGCCAGTCGCCTTTTTCAAAAGACGTGTCTTGAACAAAGCGCGTGCCTTTGGTGGTGAGCGCAAACATGCGCGACACATTGGGGGTTTCTTGCTTTAAAAATTCTGCCCAATTGGCGTGACGCTTGACCTGTGCGTATTCGTGATAGTCCAGGCCGGCCCGTCGCATGTGCTTGTCGTCCATTGAAAAGCCCAGGGGCTCAATGAGATGCAAAGCACAGCCCGTATTGGCCGCAAGGCGAATGACGTTGCCCGTGTTGGGCGGAATTTCGGGTTCAACTAAAACAATTTGAAACATCAGCGTATTGTGCTTGGTTTCAATGGGATGTTTTGGCCAAAACCAATGCCCCCACATGGCTTGCACCCGCTTGTTTCAAAACACGAGCCGCAAAGTTGAGCGTAGCGCCACTGGTCACGACATCGTCAATGAGCAAAATATTTTTGCCGCGCAGCTGGGCAGCCTTGAGGGGCGATACAGCAAATGCACCCGTGAGATTGGTCAATCGCTGACTTCTTTTTAGAGAACTTTGCGG
>CANKXC010000058.1 GCA_947487355.1 Comamonadaceae bacterium
AGAAATTGACTTCAATTGATTCAAGTCAAGACATTTCTTGTGCCATATTGAAACATCTCGTCTGTATGGAGTAGGACACCAAGTCATGCCAGTCCTACATTGAAGAAGTCTAAAACGACGACTTCAACTCTAGGAGACTTTCATGAAAAATTACAAGATCAAACGATCAAGTCAATTCACGATGCGCGCATTACCTGCCTGCATTGCTTTGATGGCATCGTCCATGCTGCATGCGCAAGACAGCAATGAGCCCAAATTGGACGAGGTGATGGTAACCGCACAAAAACGCTCACAGCGTTTGCAAGATGTGCCGATTGCCATTTCAGCCATATCTGGAAGCCAACTGGAAAGTCGAAACATTGGAAGCATTGCAGACATTGCATCCATTGCACCCAACTTGAGTATTTCAAATACCCCAGGTAATAACACAGCATCTCAAATTGCCATTCGTGGTGGCGTCACCATCAATCCAGCCCTTTTTTGGGATACCTCTGTCGGCATGTATGTCGATGGCGTGTATCTTGGTAAGAGCCAGGGTTCTGTTTTCAAAATGGTCGACCTAGAAAGGGTTGAAGTTTTGCGTGGTCCTCAAGGTACGCTCTATGGCCGCAACAGCATGTCTGGCGCAGTCAACTTCATCACACGCAAACCTTCTGGCGAATATGGCGGCGATATTTCGACCAGCATCGGAAGCTACAACGAGCGCATTACAAAAGCCGCCATCGATCTGCCCAAAGCAGGCATTGCCAGTGTGTCTCTAGGCCTCAGAAGCGAAGATCGCGATGGTTTGATCAAGACCACGCCAGGCAGCAGTGTGAGTTCGTTGAACGGCACCAATCAGAACCAATCAAGGGTTGCCGTTAACTTGGATTTTTCACGCGACTTTCAAGTTGACTATCGCTTTGATTCCAGCAAAGTTGATTCAACTTCTATGCATTCACAACTCTACCGTGCCGACATTCCACCCTTGGTACCCTATGTTTTCAAAACTCGCCAGTTGGTAGCCAGTGTCGATGGCCCAGAGCAAGAAAAATCGACTGTCAAAGGCCACTCCGTGACTGCCGAGTGGAAATTGAACAGCCAACAAACATTGAAATCAATTTCGTCAACCAGAAGCATGCAATGGGACAATGGCATGGACTTGGATGGCTCACCATTGCCCTTTGCACACACAGAACGCAAATCTAATTACAAGCAATGGTCGCAAGAGTTCCAATTGATTGGCAACGCTGGCAAGGTCAACTATGTGGCTGGCGCTTATTTCTTTGGCGACGAAGGCACCACGAAGAATCCGCAGCAATACTTTGGCGGCACTTTCAATGCCGATTCCAATTACGGATTTACCACGCGTTCACGCGCGCTGTTTGGACAAGCAGACTATGCATTGACAGACAAATGGACAGTGACAGGTGGCATTCGTTCTACCAGCGAGACGAAAACCATTGACCGTGACATTGCATTCAGCTTTGCACCAGGTGCGCCATTCAACCCTCTCATTCCAGTAGGTACCCACGGCGAAGGCACATTCACGGCCACCAGTCCGCTGTTGGTCGCTGCCTACAAATTAGACCCTAGCACCAATTTGTACGCCAAATATGCTGAAGGCTTTAAGAGTGGTGGCTTCAATGGCGAACACGGCGACCTGGGTTCATCCACAGCCGCCAACATTGCCGAAGTCAAGACACCTTTCAGACCCGAAAAACAAAAAACTTATGAGTTAGGCATGAAAACCAACTTTGCCAATGGTCGAGGCCAATTGAACACTGCACTGTTCCTCAACAAAATTGATGACCTGCAATTGTCAATTTTTACAGCAACTGGCGCAGCGGCTTCCGTCATTCGAAATGCTGGCAAAGCAACTACCAGTGGCTTTGAAATGGAAGTCTCTTATGCACCTACCAGTGCACTTCGACTTCAAGCAAGCTACGGCTACTTGTCGGGCAAATACGATGAGTTTATAGATACAGGCGTCAATGTCGCCAACAACCGTGCATTTGTCCATGCCCCTAAAAACTCTTTCTCTTTGAGCGTCGATTGGTTGATGGCCCAAACTGCTTGGGGACCTTTGCGATTGCAGAGTGACTATGCCTTCACAGACGCTTTCTACACCTACCCGTTCCAACTCCAATCCAGTGGCGCCAATTACAACCCCGGTGCGGCTGTTGCTGGCAACACGCGTGTCCAATCCAATGGCATGTTAAACGGCCGTCTGATTTTGAACGACATCAAAACATCTGCGGGCAAGATGCAATTTTCTGTGTGGGGCCGAAATCTGACCAATACCAATCACATTGAAAACTTCATTGATTTTGGACCCGGCTTTGGCAATTTGACGCAAGCTTACTTCAACCAACCCCGCATGGTGGGTGTGTCTGCTGCACTCAAATGGTAATTGACGCTTGAAGCAAAAAGGGCGTGTTCAGCAATGAACACGCCCTTTTTTTAAATCAATCAACTGTTAAACCGTACGCCCTGCCCGATGGCCCTCGTGCATAGCGCCTTCAATGTAATTCACCCCCGCACAATCGCCAATTCGATGCAAAGGCACACCGCAATCGGCCAATTGCAAAGCGACTGTATCGTCAGCTTCTGCACCAATGGCCAAGACCACTGAGTTGGCAGGCGTTTGATGCGTTGCACCCTCTGCATCTTGCCAGTTCACATGGCTTGATGTGATTTCTTGTACTTGCGCTTTCAAGTGCAAATGGCCATGAGACTTCACCACATCCAATACGCGCCAGCGACGCACAATGGCCAACTCGCGTCCAGCTTTGTCTGAGGGCTCCAGCACGGTAACCTCGCGGCCACGCGCCAATAAAAATTCAGCTAGCTCAAGGCCAACCAAACCACCGCCCACGATGACCACTTTTTTGCCCAAAGGCATCCAGAGCTTGGACAGGCTTTGCAGCGCCTCTGCGCTGTCAGTAACTTTGAGCATGCCACCCGCCTTGAACATGGCGCGCTCGGCCAAGCTCAATTTGGCTTTGGCCACTTCATCGGCGCGGTCGCCGGTCATGAGACGGCGAAGTTCATCGCCACTCCAAACATGCTGTTGATCTGCACCTTTAATGGCTGGGGCTTGACGTTTTGCACCTGTAGCGACCACGATGGCATCGGGTTTTAAGGCGGCCACATGGTCTTTAGAAACTTGGGCTGACAATTTCACATCAATTGGCAAGTTTTTCACTTGAGCGACCAAGTAATCGAGGAGCTTGCCGTTTTCAGGATAGGCCAGTCCTGCAAAAAACAGGGTACCGCCTAGGCGATCACTGCGCTCTAACAAAGTGACCTTGTGTCCGCGCAGCGCCGCCACACGGGCAGCCTCCATGCCGGCAGGTCCACCGCCCACCACCACCACATGTTTGGGTGAAGTGACGGGCGTGATGGGGTGTTCAAACTCATGACCTGTCTGGGCGTTGACAGCACATTTGACACGGCGGTTGACAAAAATTTCGCTGACACAGGCATAGCAATAAATGCAGGGTCTGATGTCTTGCGGCCGGTTTTGTATAAGCTTGATTGGAATTTCAGGATCGGCCAACATTTTGCGAGCCATGGCCACAAAATCAAATTGACCTTGGGCAATGGCTTTGGCAGCCACATCGGGTTCGATGCGGCCTGCAGTAATGACGGGAATATTCAGAACGCCTTTGATGGCGGCCGCGTTGGACATGTAGGCGCCAGGTTGTTGTGGAATAGGCGCTTCCGTAAAAACCACACCGCTGGTGAGCGTGGCATAGGCCGATACACTGATGGCGTCTGCACCAGCAGCTTCACACATTTTTGCAGTGGCCATGGCATCGGCCAAAGTGATGCCGCCTGGCGTGTGCAATTCCTCGCCATCGAGTCGGACCCATACCGGAAAATCGGCACCGACTCGGGCCTTGACCGCGCGCAAAGTGTCTAACAACAAACGGGCACGGTTTTCTAAAGGGCCGCCATATTCGTCTTCGCGCTGATTGGAATAAGCCGACAAAAAACCCGCCAAAATGTAGGTGTGCGCGCCATGCAATTCCACAGCATCAAAGCCTGCTTGTTTAGCTCGCATGGCAGCGGCAGCAAAATACTCCACCATCTGTGCAATATCGGCATGGTCCATGACCCGAATACGGACTGGGTGGGGGCCAATCCCAATGAATGTTTTGATTTCGTCTTGCGTGATGGCCGACATCATGTCGTTTTTGACCATCTTGGGAATGGAGGGCACCCACAACTCACGGCCCTGAGCACGGTCCAGAGCCGCTGTTTTACCGCCGTGCTGCAATTGCATGGCAATTTTGGCGCCGTGCTTGTGAACCCTAGCGGCCACTTGGGACAAACCAGGAATGAAGTCGTCGCGCGAGACACCCACTTGGTAAGGCTCGCCTGTGCCATGCGGAAACGCCACAGAGCAAACACCCATGGTAAGCAAACCAGCGCCGCCTTTGGCCCGCTCTTCATAGTAGGCTTGAATGCGCTCGCCGCAAGTGCCATCGGTTTCCGCAAAATTGGAGCCCATGGGGGACATGATGATTCTGTTGCGAATTTCCAATTGACCAATGCGGCCAGGTTGAAGCAGCGGCAGATAAGGATTGCTCATGGGACTCCAAATACAAAAGGTCTACCGATCCTATTGTGAGAGCAATCGACAAAATGACATCGTCCATTCGGACGCTGACTTTTGACACCGAATGAGACAAAGTACCCTACAGTTTCCATCCCTGCGTCTGGACGTGGGGTCACCCATTTAATTTTCAGGAGTGAGCATGACCACCACTTTAATGACAGGATCGGCCTCTGGCATTGGCGCGGCAACCCGCGAAGCATTGATTGCAGCAGGACACACCGTCATTGGCATTGACCTCAAGAATGCAGACATCGTGGGTGACCTCTCCACAGCCGCGGGGCGCCAAGCCGTCATCCAAGCGGCGCTCGAGCGCTGCGGTCACAAAATCGACCATCTGGTGCTTTGTGCTGGCTTGGGTGCGCAAACTCAGCCCGCATCCTTGGTCACATCGGTCAATTTTTTTGGCGCTGTTGAATTACTCGATGGCTTGCTCCCAGCATTGCAAAAAGGAAGCAATCCATCGGCGGTGGTCATCTCTTCAGTCGCTTCTGCCATGATGCCTTGGGACAAAAACCCCATGGCCGCGGCCTTTACAGCCATGGACGAGCAGGCTGTGAGCCAAATTGTCATGGGCGCTGGCGACAGAGGTGGCAATTTGGCCTATGCAGGCTCCAAAAATGCATTGACGGTGGCAATTCGGCAGCGCGCCGTTGCTTGGGGACGAGCTGGTGTTCGCCTGAACTCAGTGGCCCCTGGCGCCACCGAAACGCCCCTGCTTCAAGCCGGCCTGCAAGACGCTCGTTTTAGCGAGTCCATCAAAAACTTCTTAGGCCCCATCGCTCGCCGCGCTGAACCCAGTGAAGTTGCCAGTGTTGTTGCATTTATGCTCAGCCCTGCTGCCAGTTTTGTGCATGGCGCACAACTCTATGTCGATGGCGGCATCGACGCCGCCAGCCGACCTACGCAGTTCTAAACCAGAGGGCTAGCGGCCCTCAATTAGTCTTATTGGACGATGGTTGAAATTCTCGGCTTGCCTATGCTTAAGCCATCAACAAGGAGCTGAGGATGAGACTCAATCAAAAAGTAGCGCTGGTCACTGGCGCAGGTCAAGGCATGGGGCGCGCCATTGCACAACGTTTTGCAACAGAAGGCGCCATTGTGGTGGCGCTAGACATCAATTTGGCTGCTGCTGAAGAAACTCTAAAAAATCACCCCGGACAAAGCATCGCTCGCAGCCTGAATGTGGCAGACAGTGCCGCTGTTGCGGCTTTGGTTGATGAAGTCGTTGCCAAATTTGGCCGCGTCGATGTGCTGGTCAACAATGCTGGCATTGGTTCTGTCGATGCCTTTGCCGACATTCCCGATGAGACTTGGGCGCGCGTTCTCAATGTCAATTTAAATGGTGCGTTTTATTGCGCCAGACAAACCGTTCGTGCCATGCAAAAGGCTGGTACGCGCGGCGTCATTATCAATGTGGCCAGCACAGCGGCGGCTTCTGGCGATGGCCCTGCACACTACTGCGCCTCCAAAGCGGCGCTCATGGGCTTAACGCGCAGCATGGCCAAAGAACTGGCCTCACAAGGCATTCGCGTCAACACCTTGGTGCCTGGCCCAACCAACACGCCAATGATGCAAAGCATTCCCCAAGAGTGGACCGATGCCATCATCAAAGGCGTACCCATGGGCCGCATGGCTGAGCCTGAAGACATTGCCGCTGTTGCTCTGTTCTTGGCCAGCGACGACAGTGGCTTTGTGACGGGCCAAAATGTGGCCGTCAATGGCGGTAGCGCGTTTCTCTAAGGATTCATCAAATGACACACGGAAGACTTCAAAACAAAGTGGCGTTCATCACGGGCGCTGGTACCGGCATTGGTGCGGCCACAGCCATTCGCTTTGCCCAAGAGGGTGCCACAGTCATGATTTGTGGCAGACGTGCCGAACCCCTCAACGAAGTGGTTCAAAAAATCAAGCAAGCCGGCGGTCAAGCCGAAGCCGTTCAACTCGATGTGAGCCACGAGGCGGCTTTTTGCGTGGCCCTTGAAGACGTTGTGAAACGTCATGGCAAGCTCGACATTTTGGTGAACAACGCCATGGCCTATAGCTGGGGGGCGCTTGAATCGACCTCCACCGCCGATTGGCACAGCAATTTTTCAACCTCCGTCGATGGCACCTTTTGGGGCACTCGTGAAGCCATGAAATGGATGAAGCCTCATGGGGGTTCCATCATCAATTTGTCTTCCATTTGCGGCGTCTTGGGTACCGCTTGGATGGCAGGCTATTCCGCTGCAAAGGCTGCCATCATCAACTTCTCGCGGGCGGCTGCAGCCGAAGGCGCTGCCAGCGGCATTCGCGTCAATGTGGTCATTCCCGCGGTGGTTGAAACACCTGCCACTGCTGGCATGTTGTCCGATGCCACCGCGCGTCAAAACACCGAGAAACTGATCCCCATGGGACGTGTGGGACAACCCGAAGAATTGGCCAACGCCATTTTATTTTTGGCCAGTGACGAAGCCAGTTACATCACCGGTGCAGCCTTGCCCGTTGATGGCGGCCGCTCTGCGGTATTGGTCACTGCGCTTTGAGAATTTAGAAAGTCTGTATGTCTTGGCCCTCCACCTTAGAAGAACGCATCGACCGTCTCGAGTCCATTGAAGCCATTCGTCAATTGGCGGGCAAATACTCTTTGTCCTTGGACATGCGCGACATGGATGCACACGTCAATCTTTTTGCGCCCGACATTCGCGTTGGCAAAGACAAAGTGGGACGTGCACACTTCAAGGCATGGCAAGACCAAACGCTGCGCGACCAGTTCACCGGCACATCACATCATTTGGGTCAACACCTCATTGAGTTTGAAGATGCCAACCATGCCACTGGCTTGGTTTATTCAAAAAATGAACATGAGTGCGGTGCTGAGTGGGTCATCATGCAAATGCTGTACTGGGATGATTACGAAAGAATTGACCAACAATGGTTTTTCCGCCGTCGACTGCCCTGCTATTGGTATGCCACCGACCTCAACAAGCCCCCCATTGGCGATATGAAAATGCGCTGGCCTGGCCGCGAGCCCTACAACGGTACCTTTCACGATTTATTTCCCAGCTGGGGCGAGTTCTGGGCCAAACGTCCTGACAAAGACCAGCTGCCCGAAGTGGCAGCACCAGCCCCCTTAGAACATTTTTTGCGCACCATGCGCCGCGGCACACCAGCCCCCAAAATGAGAGTTCGATAGATGCCCCAACTTTTCCAACCCTTGGTACTGGGCGATTTGAAACTGAAAAATCGAATTGTCATGGCCCCCATGACGCGCAACCGTGCCAATGCAGACGGAGTGCCCAACGATTTGATGGCCGACTACTATGGCCAGCGCGGCGATGCAGGGCTCATTGTGGCCGAAGGCACTTGGCCTAGCGCCACAGGCCAGGCCTATTGCCGGCAACCTGGCATCGCTACGCCTGCACAAATAAAGGGTTGGCAAAAAGTAACCGAAGCGGTGCATGCCAAAGGTGGTTTGATTGTTTTGCAAATCATGCACGGCGGTCGCATTGGTAGCCATCACATCAAAGCACCCGGCACCGAAACAGTTGCCCCCAGCGCCTTGTTGGCGGCTGGCGAAGTGGTCACAGACAATGCGGGCATGCAGCCCTATGACATGCCGCGCGCGCTTGAAACGCATGAAGTCAAAGCCATTGTGCAAGAACATGCCCAAGCGGCACGCAATGCCCGCTTGGCTGGATTTGACGGCGTTGAGTTGCATTGCACCAGCGGCTATTTGCCCATGCAGTTCTTATGCTCTGGCACCAATTTGCGCACGGACGAATATGGCGGCAACGCTGTACATCGCGCGCGTTTTGCCATTGAATGTTTGCGCGAAATGGGCCAGGCCATTGGCGCTGGCCGCGTGGGTTTGCGCGTCAATCCTGGCAACACCTTCAACGACACCAGCGATGAAAATTCAGCGCAAACGCACATCGAGTTGATGCAGCAAGCAGCCCAACTGGGCTTGGCTTACTTGCACGTGATGCGCGCGCCTTTGGCGGAAATCAATGCCTTTGAAATGGCCCGTGCGCATTTTGGCGATCGACTTATTTTGAACGACGGCTTTGGTCCTGAAAATTCCGAAGAAGCGCTGGCCTCGTTTGAAAATTCAGCCCTGTCTTATGCGCGACATTTCATTGGCAACCCCGATTTTGTTCAGCGCCTGCAAAACGGTCACCCCTTGACACGTTTTGACCGCAAAACACTTTACACCCCCGGTGCGGCAGGCTACACCAGCTACGCACCCCACACCGCCTGAAAAAACCCCTTCTGTAGAGGGGTTGCCTTGGCTCTGCAAGTCAAATGTTTAGTCTCAACGGACGATGCTGTTGAGGCTCTGGTTCAACAGAATCTCATCATGCAACGTAAACTGAAGAAAGCTGGGTAAACGATCATGATGAAAATTGCTGGACTGGCCTATGTGGTGGCCGAAACCACAGACCTGAACCGTTGGAAAACCTATGCGCAAGAGGTCTTGGGCATGATGACCAGCACCGCCCCCGATGGCGGCATTTATGTGCGCATGGACGATCGTCAGTTTCGCTTTGCCATTCAATCGGGCGCCAATGACGCTTACTTGGTTTCTGGTTGGGAAGTCAGCCAGCAAGCAGACTTTGACGAAGCACTGCAGGTTTTGAAGAATGCCAACGTCGATTTTCAGATGGGCGACGCCAAGCTTTGCCAACTCCGTTGTGCGCAGCAAGTTGCACAATTCAAAGACCCCTCAGGCAATCGCCACGAACTCATTTGGGGCTTCAAGTCGGACTTTGCACACTTCGCATCTCCCATGGGCGTGTCGGGCTTTGTAACTGGCAACATTGGCATGGGGCATACCGTTTTGCCAGCGCCTGCGTTTGATGAAACCGTGAAGTTTTGCACCGAGATCATGGGTTTTGAATTGTCTGATCTGTTCAATTTCCAGCCGGCAGGCCCAGAGGGTCCAAGCCTGCCCATTCACTTTTTCCATTGCAACAACGGCCGCCACCACAGCCTGGCCTTGGCCGGCTTCCCAGTGCCCAGCGGTTGTGTGCACGTCATGGTCGAAGTTGAAAGCATGCCCGAAGTTGGCCGCGCGCTTGATCGCATGTTGACGCACAAGGTTCAACAAACAGCCACCTTGGGTCAACACACCAACGACAAGATGATTTCCTTTTACATGCGCAGCCCCTCCAACTTCGACATTGAGTATGGCTTTGGTGGCGCTGTTGTCGATTGGTCAGAGCACGTGGCGCA
>CANKXC010000059.1 GCA_947487355.1 Comamonadaceae bacterium
CCAGCATTCATACTGCCACCATACAAAATAGAAATACGATCTGAGTGCGGCGTGGCCGCTTTCAGTTGGGCACGCAAAACTGCGTGAACTTCTTGCGCCTGCTCTGGCGAGGCTGTTCGACCTGTACCAATGGCCCAAACGGGCTCGTAAGCCACCACAATTTCGCTGATGCAATGACCGTTGGTATGGATGACTGCAGCCAATTGGCGCTTAACCACTTCCTCGGTTTTGCCAGCCTCTCGGTCTGCCAAAGTTTCACCAACACACACAATAGGCGTGATGCCGGCCGACAAAGCGCGCTGCGCTTTGAGGGCCACAGTGGCATCGGTTTCCGCATGGTATTGGCGTCTTTCGGAGTGACCTACGATGGCATAGCGCACCGCAAAATCCTTCAACATGCCAGCAGAGATTTCGCCCGTGAAGGCGCCGAACTCTTGGGCTGAAACGTCTTGCGAACCCAGCGCCATAAGAGATTGACCCGCCAGAATGGCCTGTACCTGTGCCAAATAGGCAGCAGGCACACACACGGCAGCTTGGCAATTCATGCCTTTGCTACCGTCAAGCACCGCATGCAACAGAGATTGATTGGCAGCCAAGCTGCCATTCATCTTCCAGTTGCCTGCAATGAGCTTTTTCTTCATGGTCAATTCTCTTCTAAGCTAATCAGGCCTTATTCTGACTGCGAAGGGGCAGCAGGACGCTCAATTAAAGCCTTCATAGACAATTTCACACGACCTTTTTCGTCGGTCTCGAGCACTTTGACTTTGACGATCTGACCTTCTTGCAAATAGTCAGACACCTTCTCAACGCGCTCGTGTGCAATTTGGCTGATGTGCAACAAACCGTCTTTGCCTGGCAGCAAGTTGATCAAAGCACCGAAGTCCAAAATCTTGGTGACGGGGCCTTCGTAAACTTTGCCAATTTCAACTTCGGCAGTGATCTGCTCAATCCGGCGCTTGGCTTCATCGGCCTTGGCACCGTCAGTGGCGGCAATGGTAATGGTGCCGTCTTCATTGATGTTGATCTGTGTACCCGTTTCTTCGGTCAATGCACGGATGGTGGCGCCGCCCTTACCGATCACATCGCGAATTTTGTCGGGATTGATCTTCATGGTGAAGAGCTTGGGTGCGAAGTTAGACACTTCGGTTTTGGCTTCGCTCATGGCGTCTTGCATCTTGCCCAAGATGTGCATGCGTGCCTCTTTGGCTTGAGCCAATGCAACCTGCATGATTTCTTTGGTGATGCCTTGGATTTTGATGTCCATCTGGAGAGCCGTCACGCCATTGGTGGTACCGGCCACTTTAAAGTCCATGTCACCCAAATGATCTTCGTCGCCCAAGATGTCGGTCAACACGGCAAAGCGGTTGGCATCTTTGATGAGGCCCATGGCAATACCTGCCACGTGGGCTTTCATAGGCACGCCAGCGTCCATCAAGGACAAGCAACCACCGCACACTGAGGCCATGGAAGAAGAGCCGTTGGATTCTGTAATTTCAGAGACCACACGCATGGTGTAGGGGAACTCTTCTTTGGTTGGCAACACAGCGGCCAAAGCACGCTTGGCCAAACGGCCGTGACCAATTTCGCGGCGCTTTGTAGAGCCCATGCGGCCCACTTCGCCTGTGGCAAAGGGAGGCATGTTGTAGTGCAACATGAAGCGGTCTTCGTACTCGCCAGCCAATGCGTCAATGCGTTGTGCATCGCGCTCTGTGCCCAAAGTGGCAATGACCAAAGCTTGTGTTTCGCCGCGTGTGAACAAGGAAGAACCGTGTGTGCGTGGCAAGACAGAGTTGCGAATTTCGATAGGACGAACGGTGCGTGTATCGCGGCCATCGATGCGGGGCTCGCCTGCCAAAATTTGGCTGCGAACAATGTTGGCTTCGATGTCAAACAACATGCCTTCAACTTTGACGCTGTCAAACTCAACACCGTCTGCCTTCAAAGCGGCCATAGTGGCAGCGTAGGTCTCGCGGCAAGCTTGTGTACGGCTTTGCTTGTTGCGAATTTGATAAGCAGCGCGCAATTTTTCTTCTGCGTGGGCATTGACCTTAGCAATCAAAGCCTCGTCCTTGGCAGGTGCTGTCCAATCCCAAGCGGGTTTGCCAGCATCGCGCACCAATTCGTGAATGGCGTTGATGGCAATGTTGCCTTGCTCGTGGCCAAAAACGACAGCACCCAACATGATCTCTTCAGACAATTGTTGGGCTTCAGATTCCACCATCAACACAGCAGATTCTGTACCGGCAACAACCAAGTCCATTTGGCTGCCGATGCGTTGTGTTTGACCGGGGTTCAACACGTATTCGCCGTTGATGTAGCCCACGCGCGCAGCGCCAATAGGACCATTGAAAGGCACGCCAGAAATTGACAATGCAGCACTCACAGCGATTAGGGCTGCGATGTCAGCATCGACTTCGGGGTTCAAAGAAACGGTGTGCACCACAACGTGCACGTCGTTGTAAAAACCTTCTGGGAACAGAGGGCGAATAGGACGGTCGATCAGGCGGCTTGTGAGGGTTTCCAATTCGCTAGGCTTGGCTTCGCGCTTGAAAAAGCTACCAGGAATTTTGCCCGCTGCATAAGCTTTCTCGATGTAGTCCACGGTCAAGGGGAAAAAGTCTTGACCTGCTTTGGAATTTTTAGAAGCCACCACGGTGGCCAGAACCACGGTGTCTTCAATGTTGACCAGCACTGCGCCAGAAGCTTGGCGTGCAATTTCGCCAGTTTCCATGATGACCTTGTGTTGGCCCCATTGGAAGGTTTTTGTCACTTTGTTAAAAATGGACATGTTCAATAACTCCAGAAAATTACAGTGCAAAGGGCTGCACTGAAAAGCCTAGATATTTGCAGTCTGAACTCGATGCCATTCCATGAATTATCTGCTTGAAAACTCAGATGACTGATGGAATGACACAGCGCGGGTTCGGTCTGAAAACGTCTTTTTAGAAAACTTAAAGTAGAAAGCGCCTGAGCTAGCGGGCTAACTCAGGCGCTTGTCATCTTTCGATACGCTTATTTGCGCAGGCCAAGTTTGGCAATCAGAGCAACATATCGGTCGGCGTCTTTGGACTTCAAATAGTCCAACAATTTACGACGGCGACTGACCATGCGCAACAAACCGCGGCGACCGTGGTGGTCTTTGGCGTGTGTTTTGAAGTGAGGTGTCAACTCGTTGATGCGAGCTGTGAGCAAAGCCACTTGGACTTCAGGGCTACCAGTGTCATTGGCAGCGCGGGCGTTGGCCTTGACGACCTCAGCTTTGATAGAGGATACAATCATTTTTCTTCCTTGTTTTTCAACTCTCACAAGGGGCAGCGGACTGCCCTAAGGGATGAATCGAGGTTTATAACTTGCGCTAGCGGTTTGGAATCTACTGCTGCGTGCGATCCTTGGCAGAAGGTAACCCTCCTGACAAAGCCTCGGAATTATAACCACAGGCAAAGTCAAAATAAAGCCCAAATCCAAAGATACTGGGTAAAAAGACAGTCTACGTCTGGCGCAATACGAACAAAATCGCCCAAAATTGAGCCTTATGGAAAAAATCAGAATCGATAAATGGTTATGGGCTGCGCGTTTTTACAAAACACGCTCTTTGGCCACTGACGAAATAGGCAAAGGCCGGGTCGAGGTCAACGAACAAACGGCCAAGGCTTCAAGGGAAGTCAAAATAGGCGATACGGTCAAACTGCGCCAAGGGGATGTCACCCGAACTATTTCTGTCTTGGCACTCAGCGATCAACGAGGCCCTGCCCCTGTGGCACAGCAACTCTACGAGGAAACCCAAGAAAGTTTGGCATTCCGGGAAAAAGCTGCCGTTCAAAGGCGCTTGGCCAGGGAACCCGCCCTTAGCATTGAGCAAGGTCGCCCTACCAAGCGAAATCGTCGCGAGCTAGAAAAAGCCAAACAAACCGGCTGGAATGACCGCTGGAGCGCGGCGCTGGACTGACACCCACACCACATCAAAAGATAAGCGCCAAATCAGGGGTTTTCACCCTCCCCATTCTGAGGCCTCCCCTCTAAAGTCTGCGTTGGTCGCAATACAGAGGAGCCTATTTTGAAGTTCACAAAACACCCAGCCAATTCCAAGCGTCTCTTTGGCTTACGCGTCTTAAGCACCATTGGTTTAGTCGGTAGTCTCGGCATGGGCTTCCTTGCAAGCAACCAAGCCGTGGCGCAAGCCGCCTACCCCAACAAGCCCATCCGATTGGTTGTGACCTTTCCAACTGGCGGCGCACCCGACATCTTGGCCCGCTTGTTCAGCGAAAAAGCACAGTTGGGTCAACCCATCGTGATTGACAACAAGCCTGGCGCAGGGGGCAACATTGGCAGTGACATCGTGGCCAAATCTGCAGGTGACGGCTACACGCTTGTCATGGGCACGGTTGGTACGCACTCCATCAATGGCGCACTTTACGAAAAAATGCCCTACGACATGGTGAAAAACTTCACCCCCATCTCCTTGATTGCGTCTGCGCCCAATCTCTTGGTTGTGAACAACGATTTGCCTGTCAAAACAGTGCCGGAGTTGATTGCCTACATGAAGGCAAACCCCAACAAATTGTCATTTGGCTCCCCCGGCATTGGCACCTCGGTGCACATGTCTGGTGAATTGTTCAAATCCATGACGGGCACCAGCATGACGCACGTGCCCTACAAAGGCAGACAGTTTTTCATTCCAGATTTGATAGGTGGCAGCATCCAATTGGTCTTTGACAACATGCCCTCCGCATTGCCCATGGCCAAAGAGGGCAAGATCAGAGCGGTGGCTCAAACCACGGCCAAACGCTCAGCGGCCGCCCCCGATATTCCCACTGTGGCCGAGTCATTGCCGGGCTTTGAAGCCACCACTTGGTTTGCCATGTTTGCGCCAGCCAATACGCCCAAACCCGTGGTGGACAGATTGAATGCAGAAATTGTGCGTGTATTCAAATTACCAGAAGTTGCCGAGCGATTGAAAACTTTAGGGCTTGATGCTGTGTTGTCTTCTTCAGATGAGCTGGGCAAATACCAAGCCACAGAAATCGTCAAATGGGCCAAAGTGGTCAAAGAATCGGGTGCCAAGGCTGAATAAATATTTTTTCAATTACGTTTTTTGGAATCCATCATGACCCTTGAATTCAACCGTCGCGACGTCCTTCAAGCCAGCTTGGCAGGCGCCGTCAGCATCGCCATGCCAGCCATGGCGCAAAGCAACTTTCCCTCTAAGCCCATCAAATTGATATGTCCATGGCCAGCAGGCGGCTCTACCGATGGTGTGATGCGCGCACTGGCTGAAAGTGCCACCCGCATCTTGGGCAGTCCGGTTGTCATTGAAAACAAAGCGGGTGCCAGTGGCATGCTGGGGCCCAATGAATTGGTCAACGCCAAGCCCGATGGCTACACACTTTCCCAATTGACCATTGGCATTTTGCGCCTGCCGCACATGCAAAAAATGCAGTTCAATCCGCTGCAAGATTTCACATTCATTGCCTGCCTCACGGGCTACACCTTTGGCATTGTGGTGCGTTCTGACTCTCCCATCAAGTCGATCAAAGACTTGGTGGACTACGCCAAAGCCAATCCAGGTAAGTTCACATTCGGCTCAACAGGCAACGGCACCACACCGCACTTGGCCGTTGAAGAGTTTGCAATGAAGGCCGGCATTCAACTTCAGCACGTGCCATTCAAAGGCAGCGCCGATGGCATGGCCTCTGTTCTTGGCGGGCATGTCATGGCGCACAGCGATGCCACGGGCTGGGCACCGCATGTGGACGCTGGTACGTGTCGTCTGTTGGCCACCTACGGCAGCAAAAGAACCAAGCGCTGGTCTAATGTTCCCACGCTCAATGAACTGGGTTATGACACCGTTTCTGACTCACCTTTTGGCATTGGCGGCCCCAAGGGCATGGACCCAGCAGTAGTCCGTAAATTGCAAGACACCTTCAAGAAAACATTAGAAGATCCGCAGGTTTTGGCCACCTTTGAAAAATTTGACCAATCGGTGATTTACATGAACACCGAGGAGTACACCAAGTTTGCAAGAGACAATTTCCAAAAGGAAAAAGCCATCATTGATAAATTGGGTCTAGCCAAACCAGCTTAATTGGGGCGGTTCATTTTGCACGTGCTCGGAAGTTCCACTTCCGAAGCCTTGAATTGTTTGATCACTCTAAAGCCATAACCCGATCCTTCAACATCGAAGGGCACTTGTGCCGTCCCTTGTTTGGCCATCATGGCCACCACCAAGGGCTGCTGAAACTGATGATCTTGTGCGCGCATCCTGCCCCGCTGACCGCCCAAGCTGACGTCTGCTTTTTCCAATTGAAAAGCCACCGCCATGGGGTCTGACTTTCCAGCCTTTTCAATGGCTTGCGCCAACGCTTCCATCATCAATTGCATTCTCAAATGGAGGTAGTCTTCGGACGGCTTGTCAAAGCGTTGCTTGAAGGATTGATACAGCTTAAGACTGTCTGCGCCCGGCACATTGGGCATCCATTCGGCAACAGCCAAAACCTTGCCAACACCCGCGTCGCCAATGGCGGCGGGCGCACCCAACGAGTTGCCATAAAAAGTATAGAACTTGCCCTCAAAGCCAACATCTTTGGCCGCTTTGACCAACAAACTCAAATCGTTGCCCCAGTTACCCGTAATGACAGCTTGCGCGCCTGAGGCCTTGATTTTGGAAGCGTAAGGCAAGAAGTCTTTGACCCTTCCCATGGGATGCAATTCCTCGGCAAGAATTTGTACATCGGGTCGCAACTTTTCCAACTGTTGTTTGGCTTCCTTCAAAACAGATTGACCGAAACTGTAATCTTGACCAATGAGATAAACCGACTTGAGCTTGGTGTCTTGTTTCAGAACTTGCATCAAGGCCGTCATGCGCATGTCTGCATGGGCGTCAAAACGGAAGTGCCAAAAATTGCATTTCTCTTGCGTCAGCGCTGGATCAACGGCGGCGTAATTTAAAAAAACCACTCGCTTGTTGGGTTCACGATCGTTGTGCTTTTGAATAGCATCGATCAAGGCAGACGCATTGGCAGAAGAGTTACCTTGAAAAATGTATTGCGCGCCCGCATCGATGGCAGAACGCAAGGATGTCAACGCTTCCTCGCTTTGACCTTTGCTGTCATACCTGTTCAACACCAACAACCGTTTGCCTTCTGAAGTGGTCACACCCCCTCTTGCATTGACGCGCTCGACAGCCCAGACCAAGTTGCGCAATACAGCCTCGCCCGTGTTGGCAAAAGGGCCACTCATGCCTTCAATCAATGCCAATTGAATGGGTGGATTGGCGGTGTTTTGGGCGTGCGCCAAAGTGCCCCAAAATATGAACAAGAAAACAAAGAAACGCGAAACGGACAAAGAAAAGAAATGAGAAAAACGCACAACAAAATCCAATGAAAAATCAAACGCCCAGGGCGTCTATTTGTGAGAGTGGCCAACGGGGTTTGACGTCAAAGCCATAGTTCATTTGAGGCTGCTGTTGACCAGACTGAACACGCATGGCTGCTGCCATGGCAATCATGGCGCCATTGTCGGTGCACAAGTGCAATTCGGGGTAATGCACGCGAACACCCGCTTTAAGACAAGCTTCATTCAATTCAACTCGAAGAGATCGATTGGCGCCAACACCCCCCGCAACAACCAAACGCTTCATGCCTGTCGCTTTCAAAGCGGCCATGGATTTCTTCAACAAAATTTCAACGATGGCGGCTTGGGTCGAGGCTGCCAAGTTGGCCTTTTGCGAAGTATTCGGATCATGCAAGGCATCGCCCAATTTTTGGGCTTGCGTCAAGACGGCCGTTTTTAAGCCTGCAAATGAAAAATCAAAATTGCCACTGTGCAGCAAAGGCCTGGGCAATTTAAAAGCTTTTGAATCACCAGACTCGGCACATCGCGACAAAGCTGGGCCACCGGGATAACCAAGCCCCATGAGTTTGGCTGACTTGTCAAACGCCTCACCCGCAGCGTCGTCGATGGTTTCACCCAAAATCTCGTAAGAACCGACAGCGTCAACCTTCATGAGTTGCGTGTGACCGCCAGAGACCAACAGCGCTACAAATGGAAATTCTGGGGGATCGTCACTCAAAAAAGGTGACAACAAATGCCCTTCTAAATGGTGCACCCCAAGTACCGGTTTTTGTAGAGCCGCACCCAATGCACATGCCACACCAGCGCCGACCAACAAGGCACCAGCAAGGCCAGGGCCGCGGGTATAAGCGACGACATCGACTTCTGTTAACTCTCGCTGGGCTTTTGAAAGAACCTCTCGGGTAAGAGGCAAAACACGCCGAATATGATCTCGACTGGCCAGTTCAGGCACCACACCGCCATAGGCTTGGTGCATGTCAATTTGACTGAACAAAGCATGCGACAAAAGACGCGGAACACCCGTCGCTTGGGTTTCCACCAAAGCCACGCCCGTTTCGTCGCAAGAAGACTCAATTCCAAGAAAAAGCATAGCAGCCAAGTTTATGCGATGGTTTCATCGACCATATAACGCCAAGTTATCTAAGCTTTGAGACAATAAGGGTATGGGCATTGGTCACTACATCAAAGAAATAGGTCGAGGCAAAGAAGGCGCTCGATCGCTTTCGCGCGCGCAAGCGGCCGATTTGCTGGGTCAAGTTTTAGACCAACAAGTGACCGACTTGGAAATTGGTGCGTTTTGTTTGGCCATGCGCATCAAAGGCGAAACGCCTGAAGAGATGGCAGGTTTTTTGGATGCGGTTCACGCTCGCATGAACACCCTTCCAGAAATCAAGGCACAAGCCACCGTGGTCATCCCTTGTTACAACGGTGCGCGCAAATTACCTGCGCTTGCCCCTTTGTTGGCCCTGCTACTGGTTCAACAAGGTGTTCGTGTTTGCGTTCATGGCACATCCACCGAGAATTCTCGAGTTTCCTCATTTGATGTTTTTGCCAAGCTAGGACACAAGCTGCTTTCTGACGTCCATGCATCCAAGGACGGTTTGAATTTGGTTCCCACAGAGGTATTGAGCCCCGCCCTTAAAAATTTGCTCGAAGTTAGACGCGTTGTTAATTTGCGCAATCCGGCACACAGTCTTGTTAAGTTGATGAACCCTTGCCAAGGCAAAGCACTCATCGTTAGCAGTTACACGCACCCAGAATACGCTTTGTCAATGTCGCAAACTTTTCAGCTGATACAGGCCAACGCGTTTTTGCTGAGAGGCACTGAAGGCGAGCCTGTTGCCGACGCACGTCGAACCCCACAAATGGATTTTTTCCATCACGGCATTACACAGACTGTGCAAGCGGCCCAAGCCGGTGCTTTGCAATCTATTCCAGATTTGCCTACCGCGGATGCCTTTGCCACCAGCAAATACATTCAAGAAGTATTGGACCAGCAGCGTGAAGTACCCGCGCCCATTGCACTTCAAGTGCAACACATCATGCATGCGTTGAAATCGCTATGAACCACCACAATTCTTCCGCCACAAATTTAAATGACGGCCGCAAAGGGTCCTGTACCTTGGTTGGCGCCGGCCCTGGCGACCCCGAGTTACTCACCCTCAAAGCC
>CANKXC010000060.1 GCA_947487355.1 Comamonadaceae bacterium
GATGCCTTTTTCTACCGTTAGCCTGGTGCCGCCGGTGTCTTGAATGTTGAACACCTTGAGGGTGTCGCCTTCACGCAAACTGCTGTGCGCAAGCCAGGTGTTGAGTTGATTGGTTTCACAGCCCAAGCCCACCACCACCACGCCCCAAAAATTGGCGTGGGTGGCATAGCCGGCCAAGGTGCGCTCTAAGAGCTTCATGCCAAGGCCTTCGGTGTCCATGCCGCAGCCTGTGCCATGCGTGAGTGCCACCACACCATCGACATTGGGAAAGTTGGCTAGTGCAGCGGGATTGTTGCGTTTAGAAAAATGATCAGCGATGGCGCGTGCTGCGGTGGCCGAACAATTGACGCTAGACAGCACCCCAATGTAGTTGCGGGTGGCCACACGCCCATCTGAACGCTTAATGCCCATGAAGGTGGCTTGCTTGCGCGGTGCTTCCGGCTTCACGTCTTGGCCAATGGCATAGTCGCGCTCAAAGTTGCCCTTCTCGGGGCCCATGTTGAGGTTGTGAGTGTGCACATGTTCGCCAGGTTGAATGGCGGCGCTGGCAAAGCCAATGATTTGGTTGTAGCGCCGCACAGGCTGGCCCACTTGAAGGGCACGCGTGGCAACCTTGTGACCCGGTGGCACCAAGCCGCGTACGGCCACGCCATCGACACTGGTGCCACTCATGAGTTGTGCGCGCGCAATGACCACGTCATCGGCGGGATGAAGACGAATGAAAAGGCTCATGGAAAGAACTCAATAAAACTGTTTAGGCAACCACAGCACGAGGCTGGGGAAATAAGTAATGACAACCAAACTGCCCAGCAAGGGGAACAGCCAAGGCAAGATGGCGGCAGTGGTTCGCTCAACGCTGAGCTTGGCCACGCGGGCCAACACAAACAAGACCATGCCCATGGGAGGGTGCAGCAAGCCAATCATGAGGTTCAACACCATGACCAAGCCAAAGTGCACCAAGTCAATGCCCAATTTCTGGCAAATGGGAACCAAGATAGGCACCAAGATGGTAATGGCTGCGGTAGGCTCCAAGAAGCAACCCACAAACAACATGAGCAAGTTGGCCAAGAGTAAAAACTTCCACGGTTCTTGCGTAATTCCCAGTACCCAATCGCTGATGGCCGCTGTGACGCCGGTGGCTGTGAGCATCCAACCAAAGATACTGGCGGCCGCCACAATGAACATGACCGTGGCTGTGGTTTCGACCGTGTCAAGGCAAATTTTCACAAACATCTTGAGGTTGAGTGTGCGATACCAAAAGAAGCCCAAAATGATGGCCCAGACACAAGCGGCAATGGCACCTTCAGTGGGTGTGAAAACACCGGTGGTCATACCGCCAATGAGCAATACGGGCGTCATGATGGGCAATACAGCTTGAAACTTAAACAGCTTGTCGGCAATGAACAAAAATCCAAGCGCGATGAAAACGGTCAATTGAGGTGGCGTTTCAAACCAAGTGACCAAGCCCCAAACACCAATGGGCCAACCAATGACAACGCCTGTTTCTGCCAATGCTTTGATGACGCGTGGCCATTCGAACTTAACGTCTGCACCCCAATTGTTTTTGTGCGCAAAGTAAGCCACGGTCACCATCATGAGAAAGGCCATCAATACGCCTGGCAAGATGCCTGCTAAAAACAGCGAGCCCACTGACACATTGGCCATCATGCCGTAAATTACAAAGGGCAAACTAGGCGGAATGATGGGGCCCAGTGTGGCTGATGCTGCCGTAACACCCACTGCAAACTCGGTGCTGTAGCCATGGTCTTTCATGGCTTTAATTTCGATGGTGCCAAGGCCTGCAGCGTCGGCAATGGCCGTGCCGCTCATGCCAGCAAACACCACCGAACCCACCACATTGACATGGCCCAAGCCACCTTTCATCCAACCCACCAAAGCCAAGGCGTAGTTGTAAATGCGGTTGGTAATGCCGGCATTGTTCATGAGGTTGCCGGCCAAAATAAAGAAGGGCACGGCCAACAACGGAAAACTGTCGATGCCAGACACCATGCGGTGGATGACCACAAAGGGCGGCGAGCTTTGTGTCCAGAGCAAATAAATGAGCGAAGCGCCTGCCATGGCAATGGCCACGGGAATGCCACCACTCATCAGCAACAAGAACAAAATTTTTAACATCGAATTTCTTTCAGATCTTGAATGAGTGGCTTAGCGGTCGGTCATTTCAGACTCAGGGCGCTGCAAAACGGTGTAGCCGCGTTGCCAATGAATTTTCATGACCCAAATGGCACGGATGCACATGGCAGCAAAGCCCACCAACACGACGCCATAGACCAAGTTCATGGGCAAGTCGATGATGGTCATTTTGTAGTTGCCCAGTTTCTCCATCATTTGATAGGTTAGAAATGTGGCGGCGCCAAAAAAACCAATGCGCATGATGTCCACCAAGGTGTTCATGAATTTGGACAGCCACTGCGGCATAAACTTATAAAAGAAATCCACTTGAATGTGGTTGTTTTTGGCCACGCCAATGGTGGCGCCGGTAAACACTGTGGCAATCAACAAATAGCGTGCAATTTCTTCCGTCCATGAGGCCGAGTTGTTGAGCACATAGCGCGTAAAGAATTGGTAAAAAACAGTAGCGCCCAAGAGCCAAAAGAATCCCAAGGCCACCCATGCCTCAATGGGCGTACCAGACAAATCTACTTCTTCGTCGGTGGCGTGAAACTGGCCATCGTCGCCCATGACTTTGGGCATTGCGTCGAGGTCGGGAAGATTGCTCATGTTGAATTCCTGGTGAAACAAATCACAGGTTGAGTAAACTACTCAACCTGTGAGAGGTGTGCATAGACACACCAGCATCAAAGACTGATGCGTTTACTTGGCTGCTTGAATTTTGTCGAAGTCAGCCTTGGTAAAGCCCATGGACTCGAGAGGCTTGTTTTTCAAGACAGCGTCTTGGAAAGACTTGCGATCGACTTGCACAATTTGCAAACCTTTTTTCTTGAACTCGTCCACTAACTCTGCTTCACGCGCTTTGATTTTGGCGGTGGCGCGAACAGCTGCCTCTTGGGTCACATCGGTGAAGACTTTCTTTTCTGCATCGGAAAGTTTGTTCCAAACGTGAGGCGCAATTTGGGTGGTCAAGCCGTCAACGATGTGGCCCGTCAGCATGATGGCTTTTTGCACTTCAAAGAATTTCTTGGCTTCGATGGTGGTCAAAGGGTTCTCTTGTGCTTCTACCGTACCGTTTTGCAGGGCCAAATAAACTTCGGCAAAAGCAATGGGTGTGGGGTTGGCGCCGCAAGCCTCAGGTGTGGCGCGGTAGGCTGGAACGTCGGGCACGCGAATCTTGATGCCCTTCATGCCAGCGCAATTGGTGAATGCTTTCTGCGCAGTGGTGTGACGTGCGCCATAGTAGGTGTAGGCCGTCACTTGAATGCCTGTTTTGGCGCGGAATTCATTGACCATTTCGGCAAACACGGGGCTCTTGGAGTAAGCAATGAGGTGATCGCCATCACGGAAGATGAAGGGGTAGTAGGCAATGCCAAAGCGAGGGTAGGCACGGGCCGCAAATGAAGGGCCGCTGATGATCATGTCGACTGTGCCCAAGGTGAGACCTTGGTTGATGTCGGTTTCTTTGCCCAGAGTGGACGCAGGAAAAACTTGAATTTCGAATTTGCCGTTGGTGCGCTTTTTGATTTCATCGGCTGCCCAAACAGACTCGGTGTGATAGGCCTCTGATGTTTCATAAACGTGTGCCCATTTGAGTTTGGTTTGCGCTTGAGCAGCCGTGCTGCCCAAAACGCCTACCAAGCCCAATGCCACCAAGCTGGCGCTGGCCAGGGCTTTCAGGGTGTTTCTTTTTGTCATTGCGATGTCTCCTTGTGGTTGGATTGAATATTGAATTGCTGGCGAAAAAACTAGGTTCGAGAGGGTGCGCTTCGCCAGCTAGCGCTGAATCTTTTGTGAGCTTGGTTCAAATGTTTTTGCATGGCTTTGCGGGCCCGCTGCGGGTCCCGAGATTCAATGGCCGCTAGAACTTCTTGGTGTTCTGCAATGGCAGCGGTCCACGAAGCGGGCGATTCAAAATAATCGCCCAAGCGCTCAAACAATGGGCCATTTCTGGCTTCTAAATAAAGCGCAAGCGTGTCTTGCATGACGCTGTTGGCGCAGGCATTGGCTATGGCCATGTGAAAGGCAATGTCGCTGTCGCGAGGGATGCGTCCTGCCTTGGCATCTTTTTGCATGCCCTTGAGTGCGGTGACCATGGCCTTGATATCTTGCGCGTTGGCAAACTCGGCGGCCAAAGCAGCTATTTCGGCTTCAATCAAAGATCGCGCCCGCATAACTTCGAAGGGCCCCCACTCGGCAGGTGTATTGAGGGTGTTTGATTTGGCGTTCTTTTTTTTGCCTAAGTTTTTGACATAAATACCAGAGCCTGTGCGCACTTCAATGACGCCCTCGACTTCCAATGCAATGAGTGCTTCCCGAACCGACGGGCGGCTGAATCCCATTTGGGTGGCCAAGTCGCGCTCGGCCGGCAGACGTGAACCCACGGCAAATTCACCCGAGGAAATCAATCCTTGAATTTGTTTGGCAATTTGGCGGTAAAGCCTTTGGGGTTCGATAGATTTCAAAGCTCAGGGAATACGATGATTGGACAATTGGTCAGACCAGTTGCACAATCTTCACATGGAACCTGAGCGAGGGTCAAGCCAGTTTTGATACGCATAAACCCGAACTCTTCACAATAATTTTCACCATGACTTCTGTCACCATCGACCGCGTCCTTTTACGTCAGGTCAATTTACCGCCCAAGGTGGAGCGCACAGACGCCATCCAAGCCTTTGTCACACAAGAAACCATCTTGCTCACCTTGGTGTGCAGCGATGGTATTCAGGCTACGGGCTATGCCTACACCATCGGTACGGGCGGCAGTTCGGTCATGGCCTTGCTCAAAGACCATTTGGCCCCCCGCTTGTTGGGACAAAATCCTGTTCGGGTTGAAGCCATCTGGAAAGATTTGTTTTTCCACACCCACGCCACGGCTGTTGGCGCCATCACCAGCTTGGCCTTGGCCTGCGTCGATACGGCCTTGTGGGACTGGCGCGCCCAAAGTCAGCAATTGCCTTTGTGGCAATTGTTGGGCGGCGCGCAAAGCAAGGTGCCGCTGTACACCACCGAAGGCGGTTGGCTGCAACTCTCACCCGAGGTCTTGGTGGAACAAACCTTGAAAGCCAAAGCCGATGGTTTCAAGGGTGCCAAAATTAAAATTGGACGGCCGCATGTCAGCGAAGATGTGGCCCGTTTGTCGGCTGTGCGTGATGCAGTCGGGTCGGGATTTGAAATCATGACCGACGCCAACCAAGGCTTCCATCGCGCAGAGGTGGTCAGAAGAGCCAAAGCCTTTGAGGGCCTTGATTTGGCTTGGCTAGAAGAGCCCCTACCCGCCGAAGACGTGTCGGGCCACAGACATTTGCGCCAACATACCCCCATTCCGGTGGCGGTGGGCGAGTCGATGTACCACCCCATGCAATTTCGAGAGTACTTAGAGCAGGGCGCATGCAGTGTGGTCCAGCCCGATGTGGCGCGCATTGGCGGCATCACGCCTTGGCTTAAAACAGCGCACTTGGCAGAAACCTTTGATGTGCCGGTTTGCCCCCATTTTTTAATGGAGCTGCATGTCAGTTTGTGCGCAGCAGTGCCCAATGCCACTTGGGTGGAATACATTCCTCAACTCGACGACATCACACATTCAAGGATGAAAGTCCTCGATGGCTTTGCATACCCACCCGAGACCGCTGGCTTGGGCATCGATTGGGATTGGCAAGCCATCGAAAAACGTCAAAAGATTCATTTGGAGATCAAAGCATGAGATTGAAAAACAAAAACATTCTGGTCACTGCCGCAGGGCAGGGCATTGGACACGCCGCTGTCATGGCCATGGTGGCCGAGGGTGCCACAGTGTGGGCCACCGATGTCAATCCAGAATTGCTCAAAGGCTACGCAGGGGTGGCCAATGTGCACACCGCGGTACTCGATGTCATGAACAAAGACGACATTCAAAAACAAGTGGCCCTCATTCCGCGCATCGACGCCTTGTTCAATTGCGCAGGTGTGGTGCATGGCGGCACCATTCTTCAGGCCACCGACAAAGATTGGGACTTTGCTTTCAATTTGAATGCGCGTGGTCAGTTTTGGATGATTCAAGCTGTTTTGCCCAAAATGCTAGAGCAAGGCGGGGGCAGCATCATCAACATGGCCAGCGTATGTTCTAGCGTGCGCGGTTTGCCCAATCGATTCATTTATGGCGCTTCCAAAGCAGCTGTCATTGGCTTGACCAAAAGCGTGGCCGCCGATTTTGTGGCCAAGGGCATTCGCTGCAATGCCATTTGCCCAGGCACCGTCGATACGCCTTCATTGCAAGACCGCATTAACGCTGAAGCCGATCCTGTGCAAGCACGCAAGAACTTCATTGCGCGTCAGCCCATGGGGCGTTTGGCGCAGGCCCACGAAATTGCACCCATCGTGGTGTTTTTGGCCTCTGACGAAGCTGCATTTGCCACGGGCAATGCCTACATGGTCGATGGCGGCATGACCATTTGAAGTCAGGCTTTTTGGCCCATTGCAAAATCTAGTCCGAGTGAAGGATTTGATTTCTTCAATATGAAGGCAATCTCTCTTCATTCTTTTTTCAACCCTCAAACCAACTTAAATGCCATGAATCAATACGACATGAAAGGCCGCCATGCGGTCATTACTGGTGGTGCCACAGGTTTGGGCTACGCCATTGCTGAACGTGTTTTGGCATCTGGCGGCAGCGTCACTTTGTGGGACCGCGATGCGGCAGGCTTAAGCAAAGCAGCAGCCAGTTTGAATCATCCGGGTGCTGTGCACACGGTGCAAGTGGATGTGTCACAACATGCTTCCGTGCTTGCTGCCAAAGAGGCTACCTTGAAAAACGGCCCAGTTGACGCAGTGGTTAACAGCGCGGGCATCACAGGCCCCAACACACCCATGTCGAACTATCCCGTTGATGCATGGCAACAGGTCATGGACGTCAACATTCAAGGTGTTTTTTATTGCTGCAGAGAATGGACACCACATTTAAAAGACCGCCCCGCGGGTCGCATTGTCAACATCGCGTCGGTGGCTGGTAAAGACGGCAATCCCAATGCCAGTGCCTACAGCGCCAGCAAAGCAGCCGTCATGGCCATGACCAAATCTTTGGGCAAAGAGTTGGCTGCTACCAACGTCCGCGTGAACTGCGTCACACCAGCTGCTGTCAAAACGGCCATCTTCGATCAAATGACCCCAGAGCACATTCAATTCATGCTGTCCAAAATTCCCATGGGTCGATTTGGTACGCCCGATGAAGTGGCTGCAATGGTCACATGGCTCATGACCGAAGAATGTTCTTTCTCTACGGGCGCGGTGTTTGATTTGTCGGGTGGCCGCTCTACTTATTGAGCCAATTTCGAGCACAATCGCATTCAATCTATTTTTTCGTTCACTGATTTTTTGATTCAAAGGAAGTTTTCATGAAACTCGTGCGTTATGGCCAGCCCGGCAAAGAAAAACCAGGTCTCATTGACGCTGCAGGCAAACTGCGCGACTTAAGCGGTGTGGTGTCCGACATCGGACCCGACCAACTGTCTGACAAAGTCTTGGCCAAATTGGCCAAACTCAAAACTGACAAGCTGCCTTTGGTCAAGGGCAAGCCCCGCATGGGTTGCCCTGTGGCAAACGTGCGCAAGTTCATCGCCATCGGTTTGAACTACGCCGACCATGCAGCCGAATCCAACTTGCCCGTGCCCAAAGAACCCATTGTGTTCATGAAGGCCACATCTTGCATTCAAGGCCCTAACGACGACGTCATGTTGCCCAAAGGTTCCGTCAAGTCCGACTGGGAAGTTGAGTTGGGCATCGTCATTGGCAAACAAGCCAGTTATGTGTCACAAAAAGAAGCCCTCGACTACGTGGCTGGTTATTGCACCGTCAACGACGTGAGCGAACGCGAATACCAAATCGAGCGCGGCGGTACTTGGGACAAGGGCAAGGGTTGCGACACCTTCGGCCCTATTGGACCTTGGATGGTCACCAAAGATGAAATCCCAAATGTGCAGAACTTAACCATGTTTTTGGACGTCAACGGCCAGCGCATGCAAACCGGCACTACCAAAACCATGATTTTTGGCGTCACCAAATTGGTCAGCTACGTCAGCCAGTTCATGACCCTTGAGCCAGGTGACATCATCACCACCGGTACGCCACCTGGCGTGGGCATGGGCATCAAGAAAGACGGCCAGCCAGCACCCGTGTACCTCAAGAAGGGTGATGTCATGCGCTTGGGCATTGAAGGTTTGGGCGAGCAAACCCAAAAAGTGGTGGCTTTCAAGCGCAAGGCCTAATGGGCCGTTGACCTCAACAGGTCCACCATTCGGCCCACCATTCGGCCCGATGGTGAATCAGTTCCAGCCGATAGGGGCGATTCAGGAATAACCCTGATTCGCCCTTTCTTTTTGCTTCAAATCTGATTTTCATGCAAAAATAGAACGAGCGTTCTATTTTTATATATGACAGTCAGACACATCACTTCCGCCAATGCTTCCTTAAACCAAGCAGCCAACGCAGGTCGCAGCACCGACGATGGCAGCGGTCGCACCTTGCACAAAGGCCGACAAACCAAAGCCACCATCGTCGATGCTGCTTTGGGTTTAGCCTCGCAAATTGGCTTAGAAGGTTTATCGATCGGTGCCTTGGCCGAAGTCACGGGCATGAGCAAGTCGGGGGTGTTTGCACATTTTGGATCGCGTGAAGAGTTGCAAATATCGGTCATCCGCGAGTACCACGACAGGTTCGAAACAGAAGTGTTTTATCCTGCTCTCAGTTGTCCGCGGGGCTTGCCGCGCCTGCAATCCTTGTTTCACAATTGGATGCTACGCACCTCAACAGAAATTGATTCGGGCTGCATCTATATCAGCGGTGCCGTAGAGTTTGACGACCGGCCAGGTTCAGTGCGTGACGCTTTGGCCTCATCGGTCAGCACATGGCAAAACGCATTGCAGCGTTCTGTGGCCCAAGCTCAAAAAGAAAAACATTTAACCGACAAAGCCGACCCTCTGCAAGTCGCTTTCGAAATACACGGCCTCATTTTGGCCTTGCATTACGATGCGCGATTTCTCCGAAACCCTGGTGCTGCGGATCGCGCGCGCAAAGGCTTCAGCGAAATTGTGGCGCGCAACCAACCTGAATAAGTCAATCGACTCCCAATAACTTTGTAAATTTTTCTGAAAGTAAACCATGCCAAGCTATACCCCTCCCCTGCGTGACATGCAATTTGTACTGCACGAATTGCTCGATTTAGAAAATGAATTGAAGGCCATGCC
>CANKXC010000061.1 GCA_947487355.1 Comamonadaceae bacterium
TGCCAGGTGTCCACTCAATGCCAGCAAGTCTGGGTGTGGCAATGACGGTAGGCGTTGCATCACTGCCAGGCCCGCCATTGATACGGCCTGTTAAGAAGAATGAATAGGGTGTGCCGTTGGTCAGTCCTGTGACCGTGTAGGGTGAGCTAACCTTGAGGCGATAGCTTGAGCCCACCGTGGCCAGCCATGTGCTGAGCGTCAAGTTGGGGCTGTTGGGCGTTGCAAATATCCAATACTCGACGCCAGGTGTTTCTTGCCAAGTAATGGTGACTTCGCTGTCGGCTGCGACCACTGTGATACCGCCAACGGGTGGTTGTGGAATGGCAGAAGAGCCACCACCACAAGCCGTCAAAATGAGCGCGGCGGCAAATGCCATCAATGAAACACGGATCGAATGCAAAAACATGAATTTTTCCTGTACGGAACAAGGTAGACCCCAAATTCTAAGTGACTTCAATGGGGATATTGCCAAGATGACAGTTTAGGGCTTGGTGCATCGTCATTTCAAGTGAATTCACTTCACTTTGCCCAAATTGAGTGGGAGAATTGTTCATCTCTTTGAAAGTGTGTATGAATTTACCAATCGCTTCTATTTTGTTTGCTGGCGCCATGCCTTGGATTTGTGCTGGTATTGCCAAGGCCGGTCAAAAGAACTACGACAACCACAACCCACGAGACTGGTTGGCCAAGCAATCGGGTTACAGAGCACGTGCCAATGCAGCGCAAGCCAACTGCTTCGAGGCCTTTCCCTTGTATGCCGTTGGCGTTTTGTTGGCCTTGCTGTTCAAAGTAGACACAGACCTCGTCCAAATGTGGACGGGCATTTTTGTTGTGGCTCGCGTGGCCTATGTGGCCTGCTATTTGATGGACAAAGACAAGCTGCGCTCATTGGCTTGGCTGGTGGGCGTCATCAGCACGGTGGCTTTGTACGTCTTAAGCGCAGGCTAAAGCGTTACTTACTCCAAGTGTCCTTCAGGCCTGTGCTTCGGTTGAACACAGGCTTGGTGCCTTGGTGGTCTGCGCGATCGGCCACAAAGTAGCCGTGCCGTTCAAACTGGAATTTTTCGTCGGGCTTGCTGTTGGCCAATGATGGCTCCACATAAGCCTCAATCACTTTCAAGCTGTCTGGGTTCAAGCTTGCCAAAAAGTCTTTGCCGCCAGCGTCAGGGTTGGCTTCAGTGAACAATCGGTCATATAGCCGCACTTCGGCTTTGATGGCGTCGGCTTGGGAAACCCAAGTGATGACGCCCTTGACCTTGACGCTGTCTGAACCGGGTGTGCCGCTTTTTGTATCTGGAATGAGTTGCGCCAGAACCTCGGTCACTTGACCGTTGGCATCTTTGTTTGCGCCTGTGCATTCAATGATGTGGCCGTACTTCAAGCGAACTTTGTTGCCTGGGAACAGACGGAAAAAACCTTTACTGGGAACTTCCTCAAAATCGGTGCGCTCAATCCAAAGGTTCTTGCCAAATTTGAAATGACGTTGACCCAGTTCTGCATGATGTGGATGAACAGGGGCATGGCAGTTATCCAATGTGCCTTCTCCCATTAGTGCATCCCAGTTGGTGATGGTCAATTGAATGGGATCGAGAACGGCCATGGCACGTGCAGCCTTGGGGTCTAGATCGTCACGCAGGCATCCTTCTAAGGTGCTGTAGTCAATCCATGAGTCACTCTTGGTGACACCAATGCGTTCTGCAAAAAGTTGCAAACTTTGGGGTGTGTAGCCGCGGCGACGCAAACCCACAATGGTGGGCATGCGCGGGTCGTCCCAGCCATTGACTTTGCCTTCATTGACCAACTGCGCCAATTTGCGTTTGCTGGTCACAACATAGCTTAAGTTGAGGCGTGCAAATTCGTATTGCTTGGGGCTGGGGGCAGCCAATAGGGCACCGAGATGCGTGTCATCCGCCAGGGTATGGGGCTCGCTTAAGCGCGCCATGAGCCAGTCGTAGAAGGGGCGCTGATCTTCAAATTCCAAAGTGCAAATGCTGTGGGTAATTTGCTCGAGAGCGTCTTCAATGGGGTGCGCAAAGGTGTACATCGGGTAGATGCACCAAGTGTCCCCAGTGTTGTGGTGGGTGGCCCGGCGAATCCGGTAGATGGCTGGATCGCGCAGGTTGATGTTGGGCGAGGCCATGTCAATTTTAGCGCGAAGCACTGCAGCACCGTCAGCCAGTTTGCCGTCGCGCATTTCACGAAAGCGTGTCAGGTTTTCTGCGGGTGTTCTTGCTCTAAAGGGGCTGTCTTTGCCTGGGGTATTGAAGTCGCCGCGGTTCAGGCGCATGTCCTCGGGGCTTTGTTCGTCAACGTAGGCCAGCCCGGCTTGGACCAAGTGTTCGGCCGCACGGTACATGAAGTCAAAGTAGTCGCTGGCCTGATAGAGGTGCGATGTGCCGTTGGCGTCCCAATTGAAGCCCAACCATTTGACGGCATCCAAAATGGAATTGACGTACTCGGTGTCTTCTTTTTCGGGGTTGGTGTCGTCAAATCTCATGTGGCAGACGCCACCATAGTCGCGGGCCAAGCCGAAGTTCAGGCAAATGCTTTTGGCGTGTCCTACATGCAAGTAACCATTGGGCTCGGGCGGGAAGCGGGTGCGGATTTTGGCTGGATCGGGGGTGCCACTGGCGTGATGCGCCGCATCTCCTGGCGAGCCAGCCCATTTGCGTTGTGCGTAGGTGCCTTGTGCCAAATCAGATTCAATGATTTGGCGCAAAAAATTACTGACCTTGTGTGCATCCTCAGGGGTGCCCGGTGGATTGGCTTTGGGGTTGGCTGTACTCATATCCCAATTTTAGGGCCATTCAAGAGCGATAATTGCGGGATATTCAAGGAGTCGCGGTGGATTTAATGTTGCTGGCCAAAGCCGCTGTCATGGGGGTGGTTGAGGGTCTGACCGAATTTTTGCCCATCTCATCAACAGGGCATCTGATTTTGGCAGGGTCCTTGATGAACTTTCATGACGAAAAAGTCAAAGTGTTTGAGATCGCCATTCAAACAGGTGCCATCTTTGCCGTCATTTTGGTTTACTGGCAAAAAATCACATCGACAGTCAAAGCCTTGCCGTATCAGGCAGAAGCTCAGCGCTTTGTCCTGAATGTTTTCATTGGATTTTTGCCGGCGGTAGTTTTAGGCTTGTTGTTTGGCAAACTCATCAAAGAGCATCTATTTACGCCTGAGGTGGTTGCCACCACTTTCATTTTGGGCGGTTTCATTATTTTGTGGGCCGAGAGAAGGCCACCAGCAAGTGTTCGCATTCGTGCTATGGAAGACATGCGCGGGCGTGATGCGCTCATGGTGGGTTTGGTTCAGTGCTTTGCCATGATTCCAGGGACCAGCCGAAGCGGCGCCACCATCATTGGCGGTATGTTGCTCGGACTGTCACGCAAGGCGGCCACAGACTTTTCATTCTTCTTGGCCATCCCAACACTCATTGGTGCGGGTGTTTACAGCCTCTACAAAGAAAGAGCGCTTTTGTCGGTTGAAGACATTCCGATGTTTGCAACCGGCTTGGTGGTGTCTTTCATCAGTGCTTGGATTTGTGTTCGTTGGTTGCTCAAGTACATTGCAAGCAACAGCTTTGAAATCTTTGCGTGGTACCGAATTGTGTTTGGTTTGGTGGTCTTGGCAACGGCATGGACCGGTGTGGTCAAGTGGTCGGCTTAAAGCTTTTGCACCGGCCTGATTGATTCAAGCCGAGAATCAAGCCGAGAATCAAGCTGGTGTTGCGCCCAAGTTTCTGAGTGCAGACTCAACGGCCGCAGCCGTTGCGATGGGCTTTTCCATAGGGAACAAGTGCGAGCCGTCTAGCCACATGACGCGGCCCTTAGAAACTTTGTCGGTTAATTCAGAACCCACCAAACGCATTTCTCTTGAACGCGTGCCACCCACAAAAGCCACGCCGCACTTTAAGGGATGACGTTTTAAAAGCGATGGCAAATTGTGCGGCAAGGTGTTGTAGATGGCCGTCTCAATGCGCCTGTCAAAGCTCAAGACCCGTTGTCCATCTTCTTCAATGGTGCCGTGCTCTGCATAATCTCTGAGTGCATCGGGGTGCCAATGTGAAAAGGCGCGTTTGTGCTGAAAATGGGCAATGACGGCTTCAACGTTTGGCCAATGCTGCCGCCTTGTTTGGCTAATTCTGCCAGGGCTGACAGATTCAATCCAATTGGTTTTTTTGGCCAACTGAAGCGCGCTGGCTTTCCAGCCGCCCACCACTGGCGAGTCGAGCAACACAACACCCGCACACAACTTAGGATGTTTGGAAGCGCACATCAAACTCAGCAAGCCACCCAAAGAGTGGCCCACCATGTACGGCATCTCGCCTGTTTCCTGAATAGATTGCTTGGCAAACTCTGCCAACTCTTGCACCAAATGGGGCCAATTGCTGGTAACAGGAAATTGTTCTTGGTGACCCAATTTTTCAATTGATCTGACCTTGAAGCCACGCCGAATCAAATCGTTGGTGAGGCTGCGATAGGTGCTGGCAGGAAATCCGTTGCCGTGAGAAAAAATGAGACTGGCCATCAGATCAGCTTTTCTTCAGGCGTTGATATTTTCCTAAGCGGAGAATGTTTGCCAACTTTTTTCAAGGGGATGTCTGTGGCATCACCATTCCAAACGGGGTCTTCCAAACTGTCAAACATCTCTCGAAGTTTTTTGCCCCAGTTGTCGCGCAGCATATTGAAGCAGGTCAAGCTCATGTCTAAACCGGCTCGTGTTTTGATGGCAACGCAATAGGTCATTCGATTTCCTAAGGAAGGTGTTAGTTTTCTGATCGCTTCAAAACGCGCTTCAGGCTGTACAAAGCCTCCAAGGCTTCGCGTGGGCTCAGTGCGTCAGGGTCAATCTGGTTCAATGCCGACTCGAGCAGGGAGGGCGCATTGCTTTCGTTTTCGGGTGGCGTTGCAAACAGGTCGACTTGAACGCGATTTTGGTTGGCGCCTGCCTCAAGTGCTGTCAGCGTGTGGCGTGCATGGTTCAGAACACCTGTGGGCATGCCGGCCAACTTGGCCACTTGAACACCATAGCTCTTGCTGGCCGGACCCGCTTGCAACTCATGCAAAAACACAATGTCGTTGCCCGATTCAGTGGCGCCTACATGCATGTTCAGTGCGGCATGGTGCGTGGCAGGAAATTCTGTCAGTTCAAAGTAGTGTGTGGCAAACAAGGTGAAGGCTTGGGTCTTGTCGTGCAAGTGCGTGGCAATGCCACTGGCCAAGGCCAAACCATCAAAGGTAGACGTGCCGCGGCCAATCTCGTCCATGAGCACCAAGGAAAAAGGTGTGGCGGTGTGCAAAATTTGGGCAGCTTCGGTCATCTCCAGCATGAAGGTTGATTGCGCATTGGCCAAGTCATCGGCCGCGCCGATGCGCGTGTGAATGGCATCGATGGGACCTAACCTACAACTGCTGGCGGGCACATGACTGCCAATGCTGGCTAAAAGCACAATCAATGCCACCTGGCGCATGTAGGTTGACTTACCGCCCATGTTGGGGCCAGTAATAATTTGCAAACGTTGCTTGCTGTGCATCAGGCAATCGTTGGCAATGAAACTACCACCCGAGGTTTCGGCCAGGCGCGCTTCCACCACTGGATGTCGTCCTTGGCGAATTTCGATGCAAGGCTCTTTGGCAAATTGTGGGGCGCACCAATTGAGGGTGGCTGCACGCTCAGTGAGGGTGCACAGTGCGTCCAATTGCGCCATGGCTTGCGCCAATTTGGTGAGCGCTTGAATGTGAGCTTGCAGCCTGTCGAGCAAGAGCTCGTACAAATATTTTTCCCTGGCAAGGGCGCGCTCTTGGGCAGACAAAGCTTTGTCTTCAAACGCTTTGAGCTCAGGCGTGATGAAGCGCTCGGCATTTTTCAAAGTTTGACGCCGACGGTAATCGTCGGGTACTTTGTCAATTTGACCTTGTGTCACTTCGATGTAGAAACCGTGCACTTTGTTGAATTGAACACGCAAATTGGCAATGCCAGTGCGCGCTTTTTCGCGGGTTTCCAATTCGAGCAAAAAATCATCGCAGTTGGTTTGAATGGCGCGCAACTCATCGAGCTCAGTGTCCAAACCATGCGCCATCACGCCGCCATCACGGATCAAATTGGCAGGCTCTTCTAGCAATGCTTGTTGCAAGATCTCGATCAAACCCGTGGGGGGCTGCAAATCGAAGTGGATGTCGTGCAAGAGCTTGGTGGGCGACAAGTGGCCCAGTGTTTCTTGCAAATGAATCGCCAATTTGGCAGAGCGAATGAGTGCGTTTTTCAGCGCTACCAATTCTCGGGGCCGTACTTGCCTGAGTGCAATTCGCGCAGTGATGCGTTCCACATCGCTTGCGCCTTTGAGTTGCTCGCGCAGCCGATGCCAAATGGCTACGCCACTTTGTGCGGCTGCGCTGTTGTCATTGAGCTGGCCAATGGCGGCCAATCGATCTACCGCTATTTGACGGTCTCGAGGCGGGTTCAACAACCACTGCTTGAGCTGTCGACTGCCCATGCCCGTCATGCAGGTGTCTAGCAAAGAGAAAAGAGTGGGCGCATCTTCACCACGTAAAGTTTGAGTGAGCTCCAAGTTGCGTCGTGTGCTGTTGGGCAGGTCAATGAGGTCATTGGCCTTTTGCACTTTGAGTTGAGACACATGAGGCAGCGATCTGCCTTGCGTGTGTTCTGCATAAGTCAGCAAGGCGCCAGCCGCTGCATGCGCGTGACTAAGCTTCTCGGCATCCCAAGCTGCCAAGCTGGCCACATTGAGTTGTTTGATGAGCTTGCTGTGACCTAAGCCTGCTTCGTATTGAAAGTCGGGTCGCAAAGTAAGCGACAAGGGCAAACCACGTTGACCTAAGCGCATCGACTGAAGTTGTTGCTCCCACTTGGGCGTGATGGCGGCACTGACCAATAACTCGCTGGGTGCAATGCGCTCTAGCCAATCGGCCAATTCGTCATGCGTGCATTCCGCCAAATGCAAAATACCTTGCGTGACACTCAGCCAAGCCAAACCGCAGGCATTGCGAGGTGCAATGTGCAGTGACAACAAAATGGCCTCGCTTTTGTCAGACAACAATTCGGTGTCTGTGAGGGTTCCCGGCGTGACAACCCGCACCACTTTGCGTTCAACGGGGCCTTTGCTGGTGGCCACATCGCCCACTTGTTCGCAAATGGCCACCGACTCGCCTAGCTTGATGAGTTTGGCCAAGTAGTTTTCGACGGAATGAAAAGGCACGCCCGCCATGGCAATGGGTTTGCCCGCTGTTTGGCCGCGGTGGGTGAGGGTGATGTCCATCAGGCCGGCAGCACGCTCGGCATCTTCAAAGAACATCTCGTAAAAGTCACCCATCCGGTAAAAAACCAGGGTGTCAGGAAACTCCGCCTTGATGCGCAGGTACTGCTGCATCATGGGGGTGTGGGCACTCAGGTCGAGCGCGTCTGTCATGGCTTAAAAGGGGCTGTCCGTTGAATCTTGGCGTGCTTGAGCGGCCTCAGCTTCTTTGGCATCGGCAGCGCGCACAGACGCCTTCTCGCCAGCACTGGCGAACTTGCTGTACTTGCTAAGAATGGGCACCAATTGACCGTAAATTTTGGGGGTGCCTGCCAAGCATTCTTTTTGATCCAAGAAATCGGCTTCACCCGTAAAGTTGCCCACCAGGCCGCCAGCTTCTGTTACCAATAAAGAACCTGCTGCGACATCCCATGGCTGCAATCCTGTTTCAAAGAAAGCATCGGTAAAGCCAGCCGCCACATATGCCAAATCTAAGGCCGCAGCACCTGGACGACGCAGGCCAGCAGTGCGTTGCATCACATCGCCCATCATGCGCAGGTATTGGTTGAAGTTGTCACCGGGGCGGAAGGGGAAGCCCGTTGAAATAAGGCACTCATGCATTTGCGTGCGCTTGCTGGTGCGCAAACGGCGGTCGTTCATGTAAGCACCGCGGCCCTTGGTGGCCGTGAACAAATCGTTGCGTGAGGGGTCGTACACCACGGCTTGTTCGACTTTGCCATTGACGGCCAAAGCAATGCTGACGCAATAAACGGGAAAACCGTGGATGAAGTTGGTGGTGCCATCGAGCGGGTCAATGATCCAAACGTGATCGGCATCGGGGTTGCCATGCGTTTTGCCAGACTCTTCGGCCAAGATGCCGTGATGCGGGTAGGCCGTGAGCAGGGTTTCGATAATGGCGTTTTCGCTGGCGAGGTCAACCTCGGTTACAAAGTCGTTAACTTGTTTTTGCGAAATTCGAACAGCCTCCACGTCCAGGGCGGCGCGGTTGATGATGGCGCCGGCGGCGCGTGCAGCCTTGACGGCTACGTTGAGCATGGGGTGGAGATTGGTCGACATGAATTTTTAAGAGCAAAAACGGAGGTCCTCTGTGCGATGACAGAAGCGATTGGCACATTTTCCCACGAAATTAGAGGACTCAGAGCCGATTGACTTGGTTTTTGGTCATTTTGAGGCGGCAGCGTCTGTGACAATGTCGCCTATGCGAACCCGATTTATCTTGATAGAAACCAGCCACCCCGGCAATGTGGGGGCGGCGGCCCGTGCTTTGAAAGTCATGGGCTTTGATGAAATGGTGCTGGTAGCGCCTCGCTATGCCAATGTGTTGCGCAAGGAAGAGACCATTCAAAGGGCCAGTGGTGCCAACGATGTGCTGGACAAAACGCGCATTGTGGATACCTTGGAAGAAGCGCTCGATGGCATTTCTCACTTGTGCGCCACAGCCATGACACCCCGAGATTTCGGTCCCCCAACGCGCTCGCCTCGCGAGCACTTTGATCTCTTGTTGGGTCGATCTCAATGTCAGAAGGGTTTAGAGAATACAAAATCTGCAGACCCTATTTCCGGCATCGCCTTCCTGTTTGGTTCAGAACGATTTGGCATGAAAAACGAGGATGTTTACAAATGCCACGTGGCCTTGTCGATTCCAACCAACCCAGAGTTTGGCTCCTTGAATTTGGCGGCCGCCCTGCAATTGGTGGCTTACGAATGGCGCTTGGCCTTGGGCGGATTTCCGGTGACTGCCCCCATGCCTGCGGCCGATTTGGCCGATGCCGCTCAAGTTGCTGGCTTGTTGGGGCACTTAGAAAAAGCCTTGGTTGAGATTGGTTTTTTAGATCCTGATGCGCCCAAAAAACTGATGCCAAGATTGAATCAGTTGTTCAATCGCGCCAATTTAACGCCTGAAGAAATCCATATTTTGAGAGGTGTTGCTAAAGCCATGATCGAAACAGCCCAGTCAAAAAGGTAGACTTGCCGCCTAGTTGATTAAATTATGTTTTCACGTCTTCATTCCGACATCCAGTGCATTCTTGACCG
>CANKXC010000062.1 GCA_947487355.1 Comamonadaceae bacterium
CTTCCACACGTTGCAAACTTTCTTCGAACGCCTGAAGAACGTTTTCAACAATTACCCGACTTTGCTTACAAACCACACTACACCGAATTGGGAGGGCTTCGAATTGCCCACATCGATGAGGGGCCCAGAGACGGTCCGGTGGTTTTGCTCATGCATGGCGAACCTGCTTGGTCGTTTTTGTACCGAAAAATGATTCCCATTTTGGTGGCGGCCGGCATGCGGGTTTTGGTACCCGATCAAGTTGGTTTTGGTCGATCTGACAAACCCACCCAAAGATCAGACTACACCTACGAGAATCATGTGCAGTGGATGAGTGCCTGGCTCGAGTCAGTCGATGTCAAAGACATCACACTTTTTTGCCAAGACTGGGGCTCGCTCATTGGTTTGAGGATGGTGGCAGAAATGCCCGATCGATTTGCCCGCATTGCCTTAAGCAACGGCGGCTTGCCCACAGGCAAAGAAAAAATACCACCAGCCTTTCACATCTGGCGCGCCTTTGCCATGTACAGCCCTTGGTTTCCCATTGGTAAAATTGTCAAAACGGGGTGCGCACAAGGCTTAAACGACTTGGAAGTTGCTGCATACGATGCCCCCTACCCCAACAGCCGGTACAAAGTGGGTGCCAGAGTCTTCCCCACGCTGGTCCCCATTCACCCAAATGACCCCGCCAGGCCCGCCAATGAGCGCGCCTGGGAGATTTTCAAGGCTTGGCACAAACCTTTCATTACCCTGTTCAGCACGCGAGACCCTGTCACAAAAGGCGGCCAAGTGGCGTGGCAGCACAAAGTTCCGGGTGCATCAGGCCAAAACCACACTCAAATTAGGGGTGCTGGGCACTTTGTACAGGAAGACAAAGGGCAAGAACTTGCACGGGCTTTGATCCAATACATACACGACAACCCCCAAACTACATAAAATTCGGTCAATATTTAGGATTTCCTCATGTCTGAACTTGCTGTTAGAAAACTTTTGGTGGACTTGAACACCCCCTTTGACACCCGTTGGTGTGGTGGCGATGCGTTCAAATCTGCCTTCTTCAATGCACTGTCAATGAGCTTTCCCGTGGGTGAGCAGTTCTTCATTGACTCGGTCCGTGAAGGTGCCAAGCAAATGGACTACGCCACACGGGAAAAATTTGCGGAAGAAGTGAAAGGCTTCATTGGCCAAGAAGCGACACACCGCCGCATCCATGCCTTGTTCAATGGCCACATTGAACTTCAAGGCTTTAAAAACATCATTGCCGAGCGCTCAGCCAAGCGCATCAAGGCCAATTCCCATCAAAACGTGCGTCAACAATTGGCAGCCACTGCTGCTACCGAACACTTCACGGACATCTTTGCCGATTGGCTGTTAAGCCATCCCCAGATTTTTGAAGGCACCGAGCCGCGCCTCAAAACCATGTGGCAGTGGCATGCGGCCGAAGAAGCCGAGCATCGTTGCACCGCCTTTGATGTCTACAAAGCTTTGGGCGGCAATGAAACATGGCGAATTCGCATTTTTCATTATGTGACTTATACCTTCCTCACCGATGTGATGCTGCAAACCATGCACAATTTGTGGCGCGACGGTAGCTTGTTCAAGTTCAGTACTTGGAAAAGCGGCTATCAGTTGTTGTTGGCCAAAGATGGCTTGTTCACCAGCAACTTTGGACATTGGAAGTCCTACAAAAAAGCCAGCTTCCATCCTGCGCAGCAAAGCGACAAACTGTCACAGGAATGGCTGCAAAACAATACCAGTGCTTACAGTTTGGTAGGCCGCAGCAGTTGATGCCCTAAGCTCTTCGACCAGTCCTTATTTCTGATAGGTCGATTAAGGTCGATTGAGCTTGGTTTGCTCGGTGTTGCTTACTCAAGCTTACTCAAGCTTAATGTTGGCAGCCCTGATCACTTGAGCCCATTTCTCAATTTCTGCTTTTTGAAAACTCAGGACTTGCTCCGGCGTTAAAGCAGAGGGTTGCATACCCAAACCTTTAATACGCTCTTGCATTTCAGTCGTCTGAATGATCTTGAGAATTTCGGCGTGCAATTTATCAACGATGGGCTTGGGTGTGCCAGCTGGCGCAAACAAGGCTTGCCACGACACCACTTCAAAACCTTGCGTACCAGGCCAGCCAGATTCGGCCACTGTAGGCACATCGGCAAAAGCATCGGTCAAGCGTTTGCCAGAGGTAACCGCCAGCGCACGCAGCTTGCCACTTTGAATGTGAGCCCCTGCCACCACAGTGGTGTCAAACATGAAATCGACTTGGCCGCTCATGACGTCTTGAATTGCAGGCGCACTGCCCTTGTAGGGCACATGCGTGAACTTCACATCGCCTTTGAACGCCAACAATTCTTGTGCCAAATGTTGGGAGGTTCCATTGCCCGCCGAAGCGCCCGACAACTTCCCTGGATTGGCTTTTGCGGCCATCATTAAATCGCGAAGTGTTTTGTAGGGGCTATTGGCGGCAACCACCAAGACCACTGGATTGGTGCCATACAAGTAAACGGGCGTGAATGACTTGATGGGGTCATAGCCCAGTTTGGGATAAAGGCTGACGTTGATGGCGTGCGAGCTGATGGTGCCGCCCAAAAGATGATGGCCATCGGCTGGCGCACGCGCTGCAATTTCAGACCCTACGCTGCCGCCTGCTCCGCCTTTGTTCTCAATGACCATGGTGGTGCCAAGTGCAGCACCTAGTTTTTGTGAGACCAAACGGGCCAAGATATCGGTGGTACCGCCCGCAGGAAAGGCCACCAAGTAATTGATGGGTTTGGCAGGCCAAGCAGACTGACTGAAGGAATTTGTTGCAAGCAAACCGGCAGCAAGGGCCATCGACGTTTGCAGAAATTGGCGGCGATCAGTCATGTGCGTCTCCTAGTTTGTTACTGGTTTGATCCTGATATATGACACGTAGCAATTTTAAGTAATGGGGGCGGGATTGAATAGGACCAATGCGTTGTGCAGTTTCCAATGCTCTGCCCACGTTTGGCGGCCACTGGCCACCTCAATCAACAACTTAAACAATTCCCAACCACCCTCTTCAATGGAGATCTCGCCGTCAGCCACACGGCCAGCGTTCAGGTCCATCAAGTCGTGCCAGCGATTGGCCAATTCTGTTCTGGTGGCAACTTTGACAACAGGGCAAGCTTGCAAGCCATAAGGGGTGCCACGCCCAGTTGTAAAAACATGCAGGTTCATTCCTGCGGCCAATTGCAAAGTGCCGCAAATAAAATCACTTGCGGGCGTGGCTGCAAAAACCAATCCCTTTTGATTTGCTTGAAGTTTTTCGCCTGGCGCCAGCACATGCTGAATGGGCATGGAACCACTTTTAACGATGGAGCCCATGGCTTTCTCAACAATGTTGGACAGTCCACCAGCCTTGTTACCGGGTGTGGTGTTGGCACTTCTGTCTGCTTGGCCGCGCTCTAAATATTGGTCGTACCAAGACAATTCGCGCACAATGTTTTGCGCCACTTCGGTAGTGGCGGCACGGTGCGTCAATTGGGCCACAGCGTCTCTGACTTCTGTGTTCTCGCTGAACATGACCGTAGCGCCAGCGCGTACCAACAAGTCGGTGGCATAACCCACAATAGGATTGGCAGTGACGCCAGAGAATGCATCGCTACCGCCACACTGCACGCCCACCACCAGCTCACTGACCGGCACTGTTTCACGTTGCCTGGCATTCAATCGTTGCAAATGGGGCTTTGCGCTTTCAACAATGTGCTGAATCATGCTCATAAAACCGACATGCTGTTCGTCTTGCAAGCAAACAGTGTCCGGGCCGTCGCTCTCGGATTGCGAGGGCATCAATGGAAAACTTCCAGGGGGCAACAAACGCAGAGGCGGTAACTTTTCGCAACCCAAACTGACCACCAAAACTTCATTGCCAAAATTGGGATTGAGGCTGATGTTGCGTAGTGTACGAATAGGGATAATGGCGTCAGGCGCATCAATGGCCACACCGCAACCATAAGCGTGTTCTATGCCCACTACATCATCGACATTGGGATACAGGGGCAACAACTCCTGTTTGATTTTTTGGACAGCTAAATCGACAACGCCCGCGACACATTGAACGGTGGTGGTCACGGCCAAGATGTTGCGTGTACCCACTGAGCCGTCTGCATTGCGATAGCCCTCAAAGGTAAAGTCACTGAGCGCTTCAGCCAAAGCTACTTTGGCTGTGGCCATGGGCAAATTGTCGAAGTTGCGCGCAGCGGGTATTTCAAGCAACCGCTCATGCACCCAACTGCCAGCCTCAATGTTTTGTTTGGCAATGCCAATGCTGACGTTGTATCGCAACACGGCTTGGCCCGCGGCGATGTTGACGAGTGCCACTTTGTGACCTTGGGGAACCGCGTTGACCAAAGTGACCGCAGATGCACTGCGATGTTTGCGAACCTGATCGCCCGCTTTCAATCCACCCGTTGTGACCACAATGGCAACATTGTCATCTTCGTGCATGGCGATGACGGGGTACACGTTCGCATTCATATCAAATCATTACTTCAAAACATGACTTCAAAACATTACTTAAAAGTTTGCGGCAACCACAGCGAAAACGCGGGAACATAGGTGACGGCAATCAATGTCATACACAGTGCACCATAAAACGGCGCAATGGTCCGCATAACCTGCCCCACCGATATTTGTCCAATGGCACACCCCACAAACTGAACGGTGCCCACAGGGGGCGTGTTAAGTCCCAAAGCGCAATTGATGAGCATCAAAATACCAAACTGTAAGGGGTCCATGCCAAACTGCATGGCGATAGGCAAGAAAATAGGGGTGCAAATGAGGATGGTGGCGGCCATGTCTAAAAATGTGCCCAAGATGAACAGCAGCACATTGATCATGAGAAAGATAACCCATGGTTGGTCGCTGACCAACTTCATCATTTCGCCTGTTTTTTGCGGTACTTCATACAAAGCCATGAAGTAACCAAAAGCAGCAGAAATGCCGATGAGCAACAGAACAACACCTGTGGTTTTACAAGCCTTCGCACAAGCCTTCAGAAAGTTTGCCCAAGTTAAGGATCGGTACACAATCACTGTGACAAACAAGGCCCATGCCACCGCAATTGACGCAGATTCTGTGGCTGTAAATGCGCCTGACAAAATACCGCCCAAAATAATGACCACCACAAAGAGGCCTGGCAATGCCGCCAAGAAAGCCATCAAGACCACCGACCATCCTGGAAATTTGCCGTGGGTGGGATAGCCACGCTTGACCGCTACATAGTAGGCTGCAGCCAAGTTGCAAATGGTCAAAATAACCGCAGGAATAAGACCTGCCAAAATCAATCCCAAAATACTGACCGAAGCAATGCCTGAAGTGGCCAGCGTAAAAATAATCAAATTGTGAGAGGTGGGCATGATGGCCCCCACCAGTGAAGCATGCGTTGTGACATTGACGGCATAGTCTGCGTCATAGCCCTCTTTTTTCATCAAGGGAATCATGACGGAGCCGATGGCAGAGACGTCGGCCAAAGGCGAACCGGCAACGCCGCCAAAAATGGTACATCCCAGCACATTGCTCATGCCGAGTCCGCCCCGAACATGTCCAACCAAGCTGTTGGCAAATTTAACAATGCGATCGGCGATGCCACCGTAGAGCATGAGTTCGCCAGCAAAGACAAAAAATGGGATGGCTAAAAACGAAAAAATCTGCATGCCACCGACCATTTTTTGAAACACAACGGCAACCGGTAAACCGGCCACCAAAATAGTGACGACCGAAGACAAGCCAATGGCAAAAGCCACAGGCACGCCCAAGATAAGCAGCAGCGTAAAACTAAGACCGAGTACCGTTAGTTCCATGATGGCTCCACCACTTTACCGCGAAGCAAGGCAACGATATGCTCGATTGAGAAAATAAAAATAAGCGCACCAGCAATGACAATGGGCACATAGTCAATGCCATCTGGCACTGGCAACATGGGCTTCTTTTCTTGCCACTTGGCACTGGCCCACATCCAACCACTTTGAACCATCAAAAAACCAAACACGGCAACCAAACTGTGAATGACCAACTCCAAGCGCACTCGCCACTTTTCGGGCAGAAGCACGATGAGCGACTCCATGCCAATGTGGCCAGCATCGCGAACACCCACGCCCAAGCCAAAGGCCGTGACAAATAAAATGATGAGCATGGCCAAGGCCTCGGCCCATGTGGGGGTGTCATTCAGCACATAGCGTCCAAACACCTGCCACTGGACGCACAGCACGACTGACAGCAATCCAATGACGGCCAACACCAGGCTGATTTTCGACAAGGCAGCACAAAACTTAGTGAACATACAAAATGCCTTCAAATTTCAACCTGGTGGTGTGTCGTTTACTTGGTGTCTTGAATCGATTTAACCAAGCGCTTCATGTCGGGTGTGGTCATGAACTTGTCGTACACGGGACCCATCACAGCTTGGAAAGATCTCTTGTCGACTTCAACAATTTCAGCACCTGCTGCTTTGACATTGGCCAATGATTTGGCTTCTTGCTCATCCCATTTTTTGCGCTGGAACGCAACAGACTCTTTGGCAGCAGCGCGAATCATGTCTTGATCGGCTTTAGGTAGTTTGTCCCACACAATTTTGGACATGACCAACATTTCGGGGGCCATGGAGTGCTCGGTGCGTGAATAAACTTTGACCGCTTCGACGTGCTTGGCTGTGTCAAAAGATGGAATGTTGTTTTCTGCAGCATCAATCAAACCTGTTTTGAGGCCTGTGTAAACCTCACCGTAGGGCATGGGTGTGGCATTGGCGCCCATTGCACTGACCAAAGCCACCCACAAGTCGGATTGCTGAACACGAATTTTTAGGCCCTTGGCATCGGCAACAGTTTTGATGGGTTTCTTGGCATAGATGGAGCGAGCACCAGAGTCATAAAAGGCCAAACCTACAAAACCAAATGCCTCGCAGCTTTTCAGAATTTCTTCACCTGCTGCGCCATCCAAAGACTTGCGCATGTGATTGACCGAGGAGAACAAGAAAGGCATGGTGGGGACTTGTGTCAAAGGACAAATGCCATTCATAGGGCCCACATTGACGCGCGTGAAGTCAAGCGCACCAATTTTGACTTGGTCAATGGTTTCTTTTTCTTGACCCAAAGCAGCCTTGTTGAAGACCTTGATTTTGTGTTTGCCATTGCTCATTTTTTCGAGCACTTCGCTCATGTGCTTGACTGCCACAACAGTGGGGTAATCGTCGGCATTGTGCGTGTCGGCTGAGCGAAATTCAGCTGCATTGGCAGCAAACGACAAGCCAGCCATGGCCAAAGCAGAAATGAGGGCTTTAATTTTCATGATGTCTCCTAAGTTTGACGAAGTGTGTAAATAAAACACGGTTAAAAAAACGCAATCACAATGTTGCAGGAAAACGAGAAAAAACAGGCTCTGGCAAACCCCTATGCGGCACCTCAGCACAAACTACTTGCCCGCTTTGCCCATGCGTGTCTAGCGCTTTGTTGGCTGGCACGATAGAGGTCACAAACAGGGTTTGCAAATGGGGCCCACCCAAGGCGCACATAGCGGGTTTGGGAAATGGCACTGTGAGCGATGTTATGCAATGCCCAGCTACATCAAAACAATGAACCTGACCAGCATCGTTACCGCAAATCCAGTAGTTGCCCTCTGAGTCCATGGCCGCACCATCGGGTCTGCCTGGCAAATCGGTCATATCGACAAACAAGCTTTTATCGCCCAGCTGTCCTGACACCAAGTCAATTGAACAGCGCCAAATTTTTTGCGCTTTGGGATGAGAGTCTGAGAAGTACATGGTTTTGCCATCGGGACTGAAGGCCAAACCGTTGGGGGTGTACAGGTTGGAAACGTAGGGGCCCGTCAGCCCCCTTTCGTCTAGGCAATAAAGACCACCCGAGTTGTCGGCCAAGCTCATGTCCATGACCATGGTGCCAATCCACATGCGTCCTGAAGGATCGCAACGACCGTCGTTGAAACGCATGCCGGGTTTGGGGTGTTGGATGTGCGCCAAATTTTGAAGCTCATATGCGCCAACTGAGGCGCCAACTGAGGCGCCATTTGAAGTGCCTTCTGAAGCGCCTTCTGGCTTGAGGCGTAGCAGCGCAATACTGGTTTCCATGGCCGCCACAACTTGCCTGTCAGCTGTGAGGGCAATGCAGCCAACGCGCTCAGGCAAGTACCAGCTTTGACGCTCTTGTGACAAAGATTGCCGGTGGATGGCATGCGCTTCAATGTCGACCCACCACAAACACGACCCTTCTGCGTCCCAAATAGGCGATTCGCCGACTTGGTCTTGCTGGTGAGAAAAGGTTTGAAAGGTGGTCATGAAAAAATTGAGCGCAAATTCAGGAGGCTTCTGTTACATTTCAAAAAACTTGAAAAACAACCAGTTGTCGTACAACTTAAATTATCCAAGGCTTAGTCAATTTCGAACCTAGTATTTACCCCATGACCACCACCGAACAGACCATTGAAGAACCACGCAAAACAAAAAGTTTGGCGACGCAATTGGTTGAAAAAATGACCCTCCAAATTCGTGCAGGTCAACTCAAGGTGGGACAAAAACTGCCGACTGAAGCTGAAATCATGAAGAATTTCGGCGTCAGCCGCACAGTGGTTCGAGAAGCCATTTCACGATTGCAAGCTTCGCAGTTGGTAGAAACGCGTCACGGCATTGGGACTTTTGTTCTTCCGCAGGATGTCACGCCTTCGTTTCGGGTCAGTGCTCACCAATTGGGCACGCTGCGAGAAGTTATTGCACTGCTTGAGTTTCGCATCAGCATCGAGACAGAAGCCGCCGCCCTGGCTGCTCAGAGGAGAAACAACGAAAACCTCGCAGAACTCAGAAAGGCCATGGACGCATTTGGCAAAGCCATCAGCGAAGGCCGGGATGCTGTTCAATCCGACTTCCTTTTTCATCAAGAAATAGCGCGAGCCACTCAAAATAAGCATTTCCAAGAATTGATGCATTCCTTGGGTACCGGCGCCATTCCCAGAGGGCGCCTTGAAAACCCATTGCCCGTGACGCCCGAACGCTTGGCCTATTTGCGCCGCGTCCATGAAGAGCACGAAAGTATTTTGAATGCCATCTCAGCGCAAGATTCTGAGGCGGCGCGCGCGGCCATGCGAACTCATTTGTCTAACAGCCGAGACCGCCTAAAGAAAAGCGAAAGCGCGGCT
>CANKXC010000063.1 GCA_947487355.1 Comamonadaceae bacterium
GTCGGATCCCATGGATCGAGGTAGGCAAAAATTCGCTCACGGCGCCAAGGTGATGCCGCAATGATCATGGCGAATGTAAATACCAAAATAGCCAAGATCAGGAAGAACATACGCGCGTTGACACCGCCCAAAAACAAAATGCCCATGGCAATGATGGCAATCACTAAGAAAGCGCCCATGTCGGGTTCGGACAATAAGAAAACGCCAGCCAATCCAACTGCTGCACCCATCGGCAAAACCGCACGGAAGAAACGCTCTTTGACTTCCATTTTTCGGACCATGTAGTCCGAGGCATAAATGATGACCGCTAACTTGGCAAATTCTGAGGGCTGGAAATTGATGATGCCGAAAGAAATCCAACGTCTGGCGCCATTGACGCCTTTACCAATGAATGGGAGCAATACAGCCGCCAACAAAATCAAGGCAATGATGAACAAGGGTCGCGCATTTTTTTCCCAGGTTTCGAGAGGTACTTGAAATGCCAATAAGGCGACGCCAAAGCCAATTGCGATGGAAATCACGTGCCGCATCAAGAAGTGAGTTTGTGAATAGCGGGCAAATTTGGGGTTATCGGGCATGGCAATGCTAGCCGAGTAAACCATGACCATGCCCCACATTAGCAAAGCCAATACAACCCAAAGCAAAGTTTGATCAATGTTTTGAATCTTGCCTTGTGCCACTGAATTTTTGGCGTAGTCGTAACTACCCAAATTAACGGGCAGCCCCATTTCGCCAGATGCCTGCAACGACCCACCACCTGCCCGGCTGAATAAACCAGTGGTCCAATTGGTGAAGCGTGACCCCATTGAAATCACAATGCACCCTCCATCGACTGCCCTGCTAGCTCTGCAACGTGAGCCACAGACCGGCAGAAAATTTCTGCGCGGTGACCATAGTCTTTGAACATGTCAAAACTTGCGCAGGCTGGCGAGAGCAACACGGCATCGCCCTTCTGCGCCACTTCTGTGGCGACATTCACGGCTTCGGGCAATGTGCTGGCGTCTAACAATGAGACACCCGTGAGTTGAATTTGCTCACGGATAAGCGTTGCATCACGCCCTATCAAAACAACTGCACGTGCAAACCTTGCAACAGGTTCAGCCAAAGGTGAAAAGTCTTGACCTTTGCCTTCGCCGCCCAAGATCACCACCACTTTGCGTTCGGCGCCCAAGCCATTGAGCGCTGCCACGGTAGCGCCTACGTTGGTGCCTTTGCTGTCATCAAAATATTCAATCTCATTCACAATGGCCACCGACTGAACGCGATGTGGCTCGCCTTGGTATTCACGCAGTCCAAACAACATGGAAGCCAAACTGCAGCCTGTGCTGCTGGCCAAAGCCAAAGCAGCCAGCGCATTGACCGCATTGTGTCGACCCCGAATGCGCAATGCATCCGCAGGCATTAGTCTTTGAATGTGAATTTCTTCTACTTCACCTTTGCGCAAACGACGTGTTTCGTCTGACTCCAAAGCGCGGACCAACCAAGTCATGCCGTTGACAGTCTCTAAGCCAAAATCGCCTGGACGCTGCGGCATGTCTGCGCCGAAGGTCAGGTGCTCGCGCTCAATGGGCTTTTGCAGCTTAGCCCGAACAGGTTCTGGCAGCATGGCCATGACTCTGGCGTCTTCGCGATTGAGCACCATCAACGATGTGGAGCCAAAGATTTTTTGCTTAGCAGCCGCATAGGCGTCCATGCTGCCATGCCAATCCAAATGATCTTGCGTGATGTTCAACACCGTGGCGGCACTGGGCTCAAAGGGTCCCGCATTGTCGAGCTGAAAACTTGAAAGTTCCAGGACCCAAACTTCTGGCAAATCTGTATCAATACATTCACGCAATGTGTCTAACAAAGTGGGGCCAATGTTGCCCGCTACTTTGACCGACTTGCCAGCACGTTCAACGAGCTGGCCCGTAAGCGAAGTGACTGTAGTTTTGCCATTGGTTCCCGTAATGGCCAAAACTTTGGGCGAATAGTCTCGTGTGAGCTTGAGTTTTTCTAAACCCTGCACAAACAAGCTGAGCTCGCCGCCCACCCAAAGTCCTAAAGATTTGGCTGTATCCAAAACAGGCGCTGTTTCAATGGGTGACAAGCCAGGACTTGTAAACACAGCACGCACAGATGTGCCTTCAATGAGGCTGGCACTGAAGCCACCACCGACAAATTTCAGATCAGGCAATTCGCTTTGGAGAAGAGCCAAGTTGGGCGGAGCGTTTCGGGTATCGGCCACCGTTACTTCTGCACCCATGTCAGCACACCAACGGGCCATGGCAAGTCCTGAGCTGCCCAGCCCCAAAATTAAGATGTGTTGACCTTGAAGGTAGTTCATGTTTATCTGAGCTTCAAAGTCGACAGACCGACCAAGCAAAGCAGCATGGTGATGATCCAAAAACGCACAACCACTTGGGTTTCTTTCCAACCGCTCTTTTCAAAGTGGTGGTGCAAGGGTGCCATCTTCAAAATGCGTCGGCCTTCGCCATATTTTTTCTTGGTGTATTTGAAGTAAGACACTTGCAACATGACAGACAAGGCTTCAACTACAAAAATGCCGCCCATGATGGCCAACACAATTTCTTGTCGAACGATGACGGCGATAGTGCCCAAAGCAGCGCCCAAAGCCAGCGCGCCCACATCACCCATAAACACTTGTGCGGGATGCGTGTTGAACCACAAAAATGCCAAGCCAGCACCCGCCATGGCGGAACAGAAAATCAGCAATTCACCAGCGCCAGGAATGTAAGGCAAGAACAAATATTTGGCGTACACAGAACTGCCTGTGACATAGGCAAACAAACCCAGTGCCGAGCCCACCATGACCACGGGCATGATGGCCAAACCATCCAAGCCATCGGTTAAATTGACGGCGTTGCTGGAACCCACAATGACCAAGTAGGTCAAGAGCATGAATCCAAACACGCCCAAGGGATAACTCACTTCTTTGAAGAAGGGCACCATCAAACCCGCTTTGGGCGGCAGGTTCACATCAAAGCCCGACATCACCCAAGTGGTAAACAAGTCCAAAACGCGCAAGTTTGAACTTTCCGAAATACTGAAAACCAAATAGAAAGCCGCTAACAGGCCAATCACCGATTGCCAGAAATATTTTTCGCGAGAGCGCATGCCCTCAGGATCTTTGTTAACCACCTTGCGCCAGTCGTCTACCCAACCAATAGCGCCAAAACCCAGAGTGACAATTAGCACAATCCAAACAAAGCGATTGCTTAAGTCAAACCACAACAAGGTGCTGATGGCAATCGACAATAAGATCAGGACACCGCCCATGGTTGGCGTGCCGCTCTTGGCAAGATGCGTTTCCATGCCATAGCCTCGAATGGGTTGACCAATTTTCAAAGACGTCAAATGTCGAATGACAGCAGGGCCCGCAATCAAGCCAATCAGCAAGGATGTCATAGCGGCCATCACCGCGCGAAACGTGATGTATTGAAAGATCCGCAAAAATCCCCAATCGGGCGATAAAGTTTGCAACCACAGCGCCAAATTAAGCAGCATGCACTGACTCTCTTTCTTGTACTTGAGCAGACTCAGTGCGTTCACGCAATGCTTCAACCAATCGTTCCATCTTCATAAAGCGTGATCCCTTGATCACCAAACTCTTTTGCTCGGCAATGTGCACCAGCACATATTGCTGCAATGTTTCCATGTCACTAAAGTGCTTTGCACCTTCAAACGCCAGACTGCTGTGTTGGCACAAATCACCCAAAGTCAACAAAGCCTCAATGCCGCGCGCTTTAGCGTAGGCGCCAACTTCTGCATGAAACTCTGGGCCTTTTTGACCCACTTCACCCATGTCGCCCAACACCAATAGACGAGGGGCCGGCAATTCAGCCAACACATCAATGGCTGCACGCACTGAATCTGGATTGGCGTTGTAAGTGTCATCAACCAAGGTAAATTGATGACCATCAATTTGCCACTCCCAAGATTTGGAACGACCTTTGACAGCTTCAAAGCTTTGAAGCCCTGTGACAATTTGCGACAACTTCATTCCAGCAGCCAAGGCACAGGCGGAGGCGGCCAAAGCATTCAACACGTTGTGGCGGCCTGCAATGGACAAGCGGCATGGCAAGCATTCTTTGGCAGTCCATAAGTTGAATTGCCAAGCGCCAGCCGTCCAAGCAATTTCATGGGCTTGAACATCGCCTTCTTGAAAACCAAAGGTGATGGATTTGCGTGAACCTGCAAGCCTCTGCCAAAGGGCCGCATAGTCATCTTGCGCAGGATAAACGGCAACACCGTCGGCGGGCAACGCGGAAATGACTTGGCCATTTTCTAGGGCTACAGCCTCCACCGTGGCCATGAACTCTTGGTGCTCGCGCTGCGCATTGTTAACCAACCCAACTGTAGGCTGTGCAAAACGAGCCAACACCTCAATTTCGCCAGGATGGTTCATGCCCAACTCAACCACTGCACGCCGATGATCGGCACGCAAGTTGAACAATGTCAGTGGCACGCCTATTTCGTTGTTCAAGTTGCCTTGGGTCGACAAGGATGCCTGACTTGAATCTGCCCGCAAGATTGAGGCAATCATTTGGGTCACAGTGGTCTTACCGTTGCTACCTGTCACACCAATCAAACTCAAAGCAAATTGACGACGCCATTGTGTTGCCAACTCACCCAAGGCTTCACGCGCATTGGGAACACACAGGGCTGGCACCGTCACACCTTCTAAATACTTCAGGTGTTCGCCTTCACTTGGGTTGTCAGCCTCAAACACCACAGCCACCGCACCTTGTGTTTGAGCCTGTTTCAAGAATGCAGTGCCATCAAATTTCTCGCCTTTAAGGGCCACAAACAAATCGTCAGCAACCACACTGCGACTGTCTGTGCGAACAGCCTTGATTTGAATTGCTTGGGCAGCGTGGCTTGGCGCGTAGCTTGGCGTATTGCCGAACACTGGCACAGCCAGTGGCAGCCACGATTGAAGTTGGGTCAGTGTCATGTTCATGAGACAAGCCCTGATTTCAAAATGCTTTCAGCACGCTGGCGCAATGCTTGTTGCGCATGAACACGGTCATCAAACGGATACTTCACACCCGCAATTTCTTGAGTCTCTTCATGCCCCTTACCGGCAATCAAAATGACATCGCTTGGACCAGCTTGGGTCACCACATACTGAATGGCTTTGGCGCGATCAAGCTCTTGGTGCGCAGCATGCGGTGCCTTTAAACCCTTGAGCATGTCAGCCACAATGTTTTGGGCCGGCTCGCTTCGTGGGTTGTCACTGGTGAGCACCACTTGATCGGCAACAGCTTCTGCCGCAGCTGCCATGAGGGGTCGCTTGCTGGCATCCCGATCGCCACCGCAGCCCAAAACGCACCACAACCTTGAACCTAAGGACTGTGAAAACGGCTTCAGGGCTAGCAAAGTTTGCGTAATCGCATCGGGTGTGTGTGCGTAATCAACCAAAGTCAATGGCAGTTGATCGTTGTTTTGAACCGATACTTTTTCCATACGACCTGGCACGGCTTTGAGCTCAGCACAAGCATTGACAGCTTGCGAAAAGCTCACACCCAAAGCGCGCAAGGATGCAATTACACCGAGTAAGTTGTCGACGTTGTAGTCGCCCATCAATGCGGTTTGCAGAGGCAACACTTGTTCGCCTTCTACCACTTCAAAGTACAAACCAGACGGATTGCGCTTCAAGTCTTTAGCTTGCAAGCGTGCGGCTTTGTTCTGACTTGAACAGGTCCAAATGTCCAAGGCTTTGTTGGTATTCAACAAGCTGTGTTCCAACTTGTTGGCCAAGTGTGCACCTTTCTCATCGTCTACATTGATAACCGCCACTTGCAATTGAGGCCAAGCAAACAAAGCTTCTTTGGCCTGCCAGTAAGCAGCCATGGAGCCGTGATAGTCCAGATGGTCTTGCGTGAAGTTTGTGAATACCGCCAGTTCAATGCGCGTGCCTACCATGCGCTGCTCAGCAATACCAATTGAGCTGGCTTCAACTGCACAGTGCGTCACACCTTCACGCACAAATTTTTCAAATTGCGCCTGCATCAATACCGGATCGGGCGTTGTCATACCAGTGGCCATCAGGTTTGGTGGTTCACCCACACCCAAAGTACCCACCACTGCGCATCGCACGCTACCGCTTTGGTATTGACCCACTGCATTGAGCGCTTGCGCTAACCACCATGTGGTGGAAGTTTTGCCATTGGTGCCCGTAACTGCCAAAACTTTTAAAGCTTGGCTTGGTTGTTCGTAATAAGCATCGGCAATCAAACCCGTGTCTGCCTTTAAACCGACGTAGGCCGCCACTTGCTCGTTGTCACTATTGAGAGGCCACTTGTCAGACCATTGCTCACAGCCCTGAGCTTCGACCATGCACACTGTTGCACCTTGAGACAGCGCTGCATTGACATAGGCACGGCCATCGGTAGAAGCGCCTGGCCATGCAATAAAACCATCGCCTTGACGAACAACGCGACTGTCCGTGCACAAGTTGCCGGTCACTCGCTGACGCAACCAAGCTGCTGCTTGAGTAGGACTGTGCAGTGTTTGCATCAGAACGACTCCTCCACACCATTGGCCACAATTTGCGGCTTCACACTCATGTCTGGCTGAACACCCAACAAACGCAAACTTTGTTGAACGGTTTGACTGAAAACAGGTGCAGCCACATCGCCGCCGTAATAACGACCATTGCTTGGTTCATCAATCATGACCGCCACCACAATGCGTGGTTTTTCAATGGGTGCCATGCCCACAAAAAACCCACGATATTTTTTAGCGGCGTAACCCTTGCCTTCTTGTTTGTGAGCAGTACCTGTTTTGCCACCCACTGAATAGCCAATGGTTTGCGCTTTTTGCGCTGTACCACCAGGCCCGGCTGCCATGTTCAACATGTGACGCATGTCTTCTGCATGCTTTGGACTGATGACTGGAACGCCCACAGGCGTTTGTCCATTCTTAATGAGCGTTGCTGGTAAGACTTGTCCATCACTTGCAAAAATGGTGTAAGCACGGGCCATTTGAAAAAGGCTGGTTGAGACACCATAGCCATAACTCATAGTGGCCTGCTCAATGGGCCGCCAAGTTTTAGCGGCTCTTAGCTTGCCACTCACAACACCAGGGAAAGGCAATTGGGGCTTTTGACCCAAGCCCACTGCAGTGAACATTTCCCACATCTCACGGGGTTGCATTTGCATTGCAATTTTGACCGTACCCACATTGCTCGATTTTTGAATCACTTCATTGACCGTCATGGCGCCGTGGGGGTGCGCATCCGTAATGGTTGAACCCGTGATGTTGATGTGACCTGGTGCTGTTTGGATGACAGTTTCGGGTTTGATCAAACCCTTTTCCAAAGCCAATGCAATGGTGAAGGGTTTCATGGTTGAGCCAGGCTCAAAGGTATCGGTCAAGGCACGGTTGCGAAGTTGCTCACCACTCAAATTGAGGCGCTTCTCTGGGGAGTAGCTTGGATAGTTGGCAAGCGCCAAAATTTCACCCGACTGTGCGTCGAGCACCACCACACTGCCCGCTTTGGCTTTGTTTTCCAAAACGGCTTCACGCAGTTTTTGGTATGCAAAAAATTGAACTTTGCTGTCAATGCTGAGTTGCAAATCTTCGCCATCAACAGGCGGTGTCATTTGTCCAACGTCTTCCACAACACGGCCCAAACGGTCTTTGATGACACGACGTGCACCGGGCTTACCCGCCAATTGATTTTGGAAAATGAGCTCGACACCCTCTTGGCCTTTGTCTTCAACATTGGTGAAGCCCACAATGTGCGCCGCCGATTCGCCCTCTGGATACAAGCGCTTGTACTCTTTGATGGTGTAAATGCCCTTGATATTCAGTGCCAAGATTTCCTTGACAACGTGCTCGTCCATTTGACGACGCAACCAAACAAATGTCTTGTCTTCGTTTTCTAATTTTTTGGCCAGTTCAGCGGGCGTCATTTCAAGCCACTTGCTAAGTTGCTTCAAGCCTTCAGGTGATCGATCAATTTCTTCTGGGTTGGCCCAAACACTAGGGGCTGGTACGCTGGAAGCCAATATCAAACCATTGCGATCTAAGACGCGGCCGCGATTGGCCGGTAAAGTGAGCGTTCGCGCAAAGCGAACTTCGCCCTGACGCTTGTAAAAGGCATTCTCAAAAACCTGCACATAGGCAGCTCGGCCCGCCAAGCCCACAAAGGCCAGTGCCATGGCAGCCACAATAAGCTTGCTTCGCCAAACGGGTGTTTTACTCGCCAGCAAAGGGCTGGTAGAAAGCTGAACACTGCGGCTCATGGCTTGACCTCTGCAGGATTTTGCAAATCGCTGGGTTGCTTCACATACTGCGTAATGCCTGGCGTGACCAAGCGCATTTGCAGTTGTTGTTTGGCAATTTGCTCAATGCGCAAAGGCGATGCTTGCGAACGTCGCTCAACTTGCAAGCGCTCATGTTCAAGTTCTAGCCGAGTTGCTTCTTTGGCGGCAGCTTCAAGTGCCATGAAGGCACGACGCGCTTCATAGTGGCTGTGCACCAAAAACAAGGCGGAAAAAATAATGGCAATGACCAAAATAAGGTTCAGGCGCGTCATGCCAACACCGCCGTTCTTTCGGCCACTCGCATGATGGCACTGCGTGCACGGGGGTTGGCCGCTACTTCAGCGTCACTGGGACGAATGCGTTCCACCGATTTCAACTTCATGGCCTGAGGCACTGCAAAGGGTGCGCGGCGGTCATAGACTTCTTTGGAATGCTTCGCGATGAATTGCTTCACGATGCGGTCTTCTAAAGAATGAAAACTGATGACCACCAAACGACCCCCTGGCTGCAGCACTTGCAAACTGGCCTCTAACGCTTGTTCAAGCTCCTCAAGCTCGGCGTTGATGAAAATCCGAAGAGCCTGAAATGTCCGCGTTGCAGGGTCCTTGCCCGGCTCGCGGGTTTTGACCGTGCTAGCCACGATCCCGGCCAAATCGGCGGTGGATGAAA
>CANKXC010000064.1 GCA_947487355.1 Comamonadaceae bacterium
GCCAAATTGTTTGAAGCCAGCGCACGTCTGGCTGCCATTTTGGCAAAAGCCAGTTCAGACATGGAAGAAGCCTGCGCCACTTACGGCCAAGCTTTGGGCACGGCCTTTCAAGTCATTGACGATGTCTTGGACTATGAAGGCAATGCGGCGGAAATGGGCAAGAACTTAGGCGACGACTTGCGCGAAGGCAAAGCCACATTGCCCCTGATTTTGGCCATGCAAGGCGGCACACCAGCGCAAAGAGAACTGATTCAAAAAGCCATTGAAACCGGCTCGGTCGATCAACTGAGCAGCGTGATTGCCATCGTCAGAGAAACTGGGGCTTTGGAAGGCAGCCGACAAGCAGCCATGGCCGAGGCTCAGCGCGCCATCGATGCCATTCAAATTTTGCCTGCAGGACCCTACAAAGATGCCTTGGTGGCACTGGCCTCGCAGCTCTTAGAGCGGCGGACTTAAGAGTGCCGGACTTAGTTCAAGCAAATCTTTAAAGCGCCAGCAATTGCGCAAAGCGAGCCAGGTCAATGTTGCCGCCACTGATGATGACGCCCACCCGTTGACCTTTTAAAGAGTCGCGGGCTTGTAGCGCCGCTGCCAGTGACAAACATCCGGTAGGCTCCACAATCATCTTCATGCGCTCGGCATAAAAGCGCATCACCTCAATCAATTGTGCATCGCTGACTGTGTGAATGTCGTCGACCCATTGTTTGATCAATTCAAAAGTGATGGCGCCCACCATGGGTGTCTGCGCGCCATCGGCAATGGTGATGGGCGTTGGAATTTTGACGCGCTCGCCTTGGCGAAACGATTGCTGAACATCGTTGCCAGCCTCTGGCTCCACCCCATAAATTTTGCAATGAGGTGATTTGGCTTTAGCAGCCAGCGCACTGCCACTTAGTAAGCCACCACCGCCCAAACAGACAAATAAGGCGTCAAGTTCGCCGACCTCTTCGAACAATTCCAATGCGGCTGTGCCCTGGCCAGCCAAAACATCCGGGTGGTCAAAGGGCGGAATGAAAGTCATGCCTCGGTCTTGGGCTAACTTTGCAGCCAAGGCGCTGGCATCTTCCGAATAGCGATCGTAGCCAATGACTTGTGCGCCATAGCCTTGTGTGGCCGCCAGTTTGGAAGGCGCTGCATCGTGAGGCATGAAGATGGTAGCGGGCATGTTCAAAATGCGCGCTGACAGCGCTATGGCCTGCGCATGATTGCCCGAAGAATAAGCCACCACACCGGCTTGCTTTTGAGTGGCATTTAACTTGGCAAGTGCGTTGTAACCGCCCCTGAATTTGAAGGCACCCATGCGCTGAAAATTTTCACATTTGATGAAAACTTCGGCCTGCATTTGTGCATTCAAAGTGCTGGACTGAAGCACAGGGGTTTTGTGGGCGATGCCTTGGAGGCGCTCTGCAGCATTCAGGACATCTGTGAATGAAGGTAAATGGTGAGCCATGTCATTAACCTTAACAGCTCTTACATGCATCAAACAAGCCCCATCGATGCAATTTGCTTGTTATTGATGAAATGGGTTCCATGGAAGAACACTGCACTGCCCTAAAATCAGCGAATCAATTTAATCAGAAAGCACATCACATGGGCGCGCAGTGGAAAGCAAAAGGCAAGGCACAAGCTGCCGATGCCAGGGGCAAACTTTTTGGCCGTTTGGCCAAGGACATCATGATGGCTGCCAAAAGTGGTGCCGATCCTGCCGCCAACTCCCGTCTGCGCTTGGTGGTTGAACAAGCGCGCAAAGTTTCAATGCCAAAAGACACCCTTGAGCGCGCCATCAAAAAAGGGGCTGGTTTGTTGGGCGATCCAGTCCAGTTCGAGCGTGTTATTTACGAAGGTTTTGCACCTCACCAAGTACCCGTGATGGTGGAGGCCCTGACCGACAACCTCAACCGCACAGCCTCTGAAGTTCGCGTGCTGTTCCGAAAGGGCCAATTGGGTTCGTCTGGCTCAGTGTCATGGGACTTCGATCATGTGGGAATGATTGAAGCCGAACCAGCACAAACCGGCGCAGATGCCGAGATGGCCGCAATTGAAGCCGGTGCTCAAGACTTTGAATCTGCCGATGAAGACGGCGTGACGGTGTTCATCACTGACCCCAGCGATTTAGACTTGGTCAGCAAGGCACTGCCAGATCATGGGTTCACTGTGCTTTCCAACAAGCTGGGCTACAAACCCAAAAATCCTGTCAATCCAGAAAATTTAACGGCCGAACAACTTGAAGAAGTAGAGACTTTCTTGGCCGCCATTGACGGCAATGACGATGTCCAAAACGTTTTTGTGGGTCTGGCAAATTAACGCCGATTGATTCGAGTCGACTCACGCACCACCAGTTCAGCAGCCACCAACCTTGAAGGTGGGTTTTGCTTGTTCAAAATGTCGATCATTGCTTTTGAAGCTGATACACCGATCTCATAGACTGACTGTCGAACCGACGTTAAGGGCGGCAGCGTGAATGCTGAATGCGGAAGGTCATCAAACCCAATTAAGGAAATGTCTTCAGGTACGCGCAATCCTGCACGGTGCAAGGCCAAACGTGCGCCGTAAGCCATCTGATCATTGGCCGCAAAGACAGCGGTAAATTGGGCTCTGGCATCTAACAAGCTGTTCATGGCGCGAAAACCACCAGCCTCTTGATAATCTCCATACACAATCAAATTTTGGTCGAGTGACAAGCCTTTTTTTTCTGCTTCGTCTTTGAAGCCCTGCATCCTTTCGGTGGCATCAGGATGATCCAAAGGGCCAGAAATAAATGCAATGCGACTGTGACCCAATGCATGAAGGTGACGCACCGCCAAGCTAGCGCCCTCTGCATTGTCAAAATCAATACTGAACAAACCAGGTGCATTGAGACGCCGGCCAGTTACCACCACTGGAATATTGGCGGCCATTTCTACAAGCGTTTGATCGGACAGCTTGCCTGTTAAAACAATGATGCCGTCCACTTTGCGCTCTTGCAGCATGAACAGCCTGTCTTGCTCTTCCACTTCGTTCCAATGTCCACTGACAAACAAGGGGACGTAGTTGGCTTTGTGAAGCTCGTCTTCGATACCGCGCAATGCCTCTCCATAGTAGGGGCTGTCAATAAACTGCGTCAGCACGCCAATGCTCATGGTGCGTCCACCCGCCAAACTCCGGGCGGCGGGGTCAGGACGAAATCCTAATTGCTCAATCACGGCCTTCACCAAGGCCTGCTTTTCGGCGCTTACTTTGGCAGTTCCGTTCAGGATACGAGAAACAGTGCTGGGAGACACCCCTGCTTGCCTGGCGACCATGCCAAGCGTTGAGCGCTGCTTTGCATGGGCCTCTGGAAGCATTGTTGTTTGCGAACTGTTGCTGCTACTGTTGCTGAGTTTGTTCATATGGTTTTTGGGGCGCCATACTAGCCATTATCTAGGACTAAGGCGCCTGCCAAACCTTCACATAGTCAACTTTCAGGGTCATGCTTGGCAAATTGGCCAAATTAACGTCGCCTCCCAAATTGCCACCTACAGCCACATTCAAGATCAGGTGGGCAGGCTGATCGAATGGCCAATCTGCCACGCCTGCGCCTTGCGGTTTCTTGTATGAGAACGTGGGTGCGCCATTAACACCAATGAGAATTTCATTGGCAGACCAGTGCATTTGAAAGTTGTGATAACTGGTACACATGGCCTGTACAACAGCCTTGGAATACCGAGAATTTGCACCTGCGTTGTTGGTGGTGTGCACGCCAGACTGCACCTGATTGACATCATTTGCAAAATATCGTCCAAACCACTCCATGATGTCGATTTCACCGCGTGCTGGCCACTCGCCAGTTTGGCCCATCATCCAAATGGCTGGCCATGCACCAGCGATGCATGGCACTTTGGCACGAATTTCATAATAGCCGTAGGGCGTGCCGTTCAAAGAGTTGTAGTAGGTGGCCGTATCGGTTTTGATGCGTGCAGAAGTTGCGAGCAGCGAGGGGCTGGTAGAAGGGGCACCTGCTGGCACACCCGCTACGGGCTGAATGGTGAGCTCACCGTTGCTGACAAACACATTGGCTGCATCGCTGGTGTAGTACTGTCTTTCGCTGTTGCCCCAAACAGATCCGCCCAGCAAAGGTGCGCCAATGTCATAGGTCCAAGCACTGCTTGGCGCGCCTGCTGTGTTGAACTCATCGGACCATTTCAAGACGTAGTTTGATGGGCGAGTCAACGAAAATTCGACGGGCTGAGCGGGTGTGTTGACAGCACCACTGCTGCCGCCGCCACCACCACCGCAAGCACTGAGCATAACGATGGCAGCGCAAACAGCTGTGGAGCGCATTTTTTTAAAACGTGTAAACAAGGCCGGCCCCCATCCAATTGCCTGACTTAGCAACGCGCGGATCGACACCCGTAAACGCACCGTGCCCTGGCATGCTCAAAGGTGCGAGACCTTTCTTGCCAAAATTGACGATGCCCGAGAAACCATAGACTGAAAAGCCTGGCTCAATTTCATAGCCTACACCGAATGTATTGAGCGTCATGGTATTGGATTGACCTCTCTCAACAGGGTTCTTGGTACTGGCTTTACCCAAATAAACCATGCCACTATTGACGCTCCACTTGGGCGCAAAACGGTACACAGCGCCAAGGCTGAAATCTGTTGAACTTGCGCTGTAAGCCTTGTTGCTGTTTGCATCGACACCATCGACGTTGAACATGTCGTTCCACAAAGCATTGGGCGCCACATAGCCAGTGACCACGGCTTTTGCGCCACTCCACTTGTTGTGTCGGACACCACCGTACAAGTCTGTCTTGGCATTGAGCTGATAGCGCGCCATCAACATGACGATGGACTGTTGATTGCCACCGACCAACAAGGGCGTATTGTTTTGGCCAATGAATGGCTGCTGCGTAGTTGTCGCAACAAAAGGCGCATGACCCCATGCTACAGCTTGTCCGTTTTTGGCAGATTGAGCAACTGCATCAACGATCAGGGGACCCTTGACATATTTTGCATACAACTCATAAAACGCTGGTTTATTGACCTTCCAGTTGGCATCACCTGCGTCATATGTGGCTTCCAAATGGAGGTCACCATTGGCAACATCCATTAAAGGAGAACCAACTCGTACTGCGCGTTGTAGCAAACCATAACCAGCACCACTGGAGGCCCAAGAGTCAGCAATACCCACATTGGTTCCGTAGGGGTAATCGGCCAAACTCCAGCTACGTGTTGGGAATGCACCCACTTGAATACTGCCGTAATTTTCGTGCATCAAGGTTGCATTTTTTTCATACATGATGCCTGGGATATCTTCTTTTTCATCGCGCCAGCGTTGGCTTAGCAAAGCCTTGGCTTTGAAGCCGTTGCCCAAATCGAACTCTTTGGTGCTGAGGAATGGTTGGAACAAAGTCACATTTCGATCACGGGTTCCAAATGACTTGCCGTCGGCAATGGCATCGGCCCAGGGGCGGTGACGTCCCTCACCTGGAATTAATTGGCAGTCAGCGCACTGGTTGCTGGCCCTTGAAATTTCGCCCTTGGCAAAACCTGTGAGTGTGAATGGGCCCAGATCAAGTGCAGAGGCACTCTGCGCCAGAGTCATGCCCAAGCCCAAAGCTGCAAAGTAGGCAGATTGACGAATTGAAAGGGGAGATAGTTTGTTTTGTTTCATTTTGATGGACCTTTTTTGAAAGCGCTTTCAATAGCTTATCAATCACACTTTTAAGTGTCAATTTGTTTTTTTTAGGTGCTAACCCTGAGTCTGTGGTTTTTTTTTAATCAATTAATGGAAAACCCCTAATTATCTTGAAAGCGCTTTCATTAAGATCAATGGCAATTCATTGATCCACTCACCTTGCATGCAACACATCATTAAGTTTTGGGGCTTGGTCGCATCGGGCTTGTTACTCTGCACGCCTGGTTTTGCGCAACCCACTTTGTCTGTTGGCGCTGGACAAGTCTTGCTTGCGCCACGCACGGCAGACAATTCGCCTCCGCCCGCTTTGGGACTGGCCGACTCAATGAAAGGCCAAGCGGTACCAACCAATCAATGGTACTCAAGCCTTATTTTCAACCCGAAAGCAGAAGCACTGTTTGCACAACCCTACACCGTCAGGGCAGCTGCCACTGGTTTCGAGTTGGCTCTACCTACGCGGCAGGTCATTCCTACAGAGCGCAAAGACACAGAAATTCATTACCCTCACCGCGCGCCCTTGGTCATCTCACCTTTGTCTTTCAAAGCCACACAGGGCAAACTGGCAAAGGTTAGCGACTGGGCCATTGACATTGCAATGGGTTCAGGCGCAGATCACTTTGATTTCACAGTTGCGCATGGCAGTCCCTATGTGTATGGCCGAGTCAGCCGTGGCCCTGTGGCCTTTCAAACAAGCACAGCAGCACAACGCACCCAACTGAGTTCTGACGATCGCGTCTTGACTTTGAGCAGCGGCGGCCAAACCTTCGCCATATTTGGTCCCAGTGGAGTGCGCTTTGAACAACTTGGCACTCAGTGGGTGGCTCACTTCCCAGCAGACAAGGGCTATTTTTCGACTGCAGTTCTGCCAGACACTTCGCCTGAAACACTTGCGCTTTTTATTCGTCATGCACACGCGCACATTCAGCAGACTCAAGTTTCTTGGCACTACAACGAAACCAATAATGCAGTGCGTACTGAATACCGTGTCACTACGCAGGTCATGGAAGGTACAGAGTCCAAAACACTGATGGGCTTGTACCCCCATCATTGGCACCAAAACAAAACTGTTGATGGCAAATTAAAGGGCCAGTACGAAACCATTCGTGGCGCTATTCGCATACTTCCCGCCAATGATTTTTCGACAGAACTAACTTATCGCGGCTTCGTGCCCTTTTGGCCTGGGCTGCAAAATCATCCACGCAACGATGAACTCAAAGCAGTCTTAAAAGCCGATGTCAGCAACGCTCGTCGCAACATGCTTCAAATTGGCAATGGTCCCTATTGGCAAGGCAAAGGGCTTCAACGAATTAGCAAGGTCATGGATGTGGCCGAGCAGCAAGGCGATGCAGAGGCAGCAAAGCGCTTACAAAACTTGCTGAAGAGTCGAATTGAACAATGGTTCTCAGGTAAGGATCGTCAAACTTATTTTCATCTGGACAAAACACTGGGCACGGTGCTGGCCTATCCCGAAGAATATTTTGCGGTCGAGCAAATGAACGACCACCACTTTCATTACGGCTACTGGATTCGCACAATGGCCGAGTTGGCTTTGCGTGACCCAGAGTGGACTTCGGATGCGCAATGGGGGGCCATGACGCAGTTGCTGATTCAAGACATTGCAACGGCCAAGCGTGGACAAAAAGATTTTCCATTCCTCCGCACCTTTGATATTTATGAAGGCCATTCATGGGCCTCAGGCAATGGCATTGGCGAATGGGGTAACAACCAAGAATCGTCCTCCGAGGCAATCAATGCGTGGTCTGCCCTCATTTTGTGGGCCGAAATACGGGGCGACAAAGCTTTGCGCGATTTGGGTATCTACCTTTACACCACAGAAATTGAGGCTATTCGCCACTATTGGTTTGATGTTCACAACTTGGTGTTTGCACCTGAATACAAAAACAAAGAAGTCAGCATGTTGTTTGGCGGCGCCTACAAACATAACACATGGTGGACCGACGAGCCGCGCCAGATTAAGGGCATCAACTTGTTGCCCATCTCCACTTCTTCAACCTACCTTGGCTTAGATCCAGCGCACACCAAGCGCAGCTTGGCCACATTGCCAGAAGACACACGCATTTATGAATCGCGGGGCAAGCGAGCCAATCCGACTGATATGTGGCAAGACCTGTTTGCCAAATACATGGCCCTGACCGATCCAGCAGCAGGCTTGAAGATGTGGGACCGTTGGGGTGCTGTTGAGTTGGGCGATACCCGCACCCATACACTGCACTATATGCTGAGCCTTGAGCAGATGGGGCCACCCGATTTCAGTGTCACAGCAGACCATGTACTGCAGTCTGTTTTTAAACGCGCTGATGGGCAAAGAACCTACTTGGCCTACAACACGGCCAACACGCCCAGAACTGTGAAGTTCAGTGACGGGCAGGTGATGCAGGTGCCGCCTCGCAGCTTGGCACACAGCAAAAGACTTATTTCCCCCTGAATTAACTTAACGGTTTTTTCATTTATATATCTTTGAAAACGCTTTCATTTTTTACTCACCCTCAAGGAGACTTTCATGTACAAATTGCCATCCAAATTGACCGCATGCGCCATTGCAACTGCGGCCTTGTTGTCTGCCTGTGGCGGTGGCGGCACCACACCGGACACCACACCACCAACGGTCAGTATCACTGACAACATGGCAAACACTGCCACTGGCCCTGTCACGTTTACCTTCACTTTCAACGAAGCAGTGACTGGTTTTAACGCTGACGACGTGACGGTGACAAATGGCACCAAAGGCGCATTCAGCATGGCCTCTAACAACCTGTCAGCCACACTGGTTGTGACACCTGCTGCAGGCAGTGGCACGATCAATGTCAGCGTCGCTGCAGGCAGTTTCAGTGACACATCCAACAACGCCAACACAGCTGCCGCCACCGCGACACAAGTGTTTGGCCCAGCCCCATTCCTCTCCTTTGACGAATCACCCGCTGTTCTAAGCAATATCGGCGCCTATGGTGGTGCAGTTCCTGAAGTTGCTGCAGCACCCACTGGCGGCAGTGGACAAGCACTCAAAATTGCAAAGCCAGCCGGCACCGGCAACGAAGTTTGGGGTGGCACCTATTTCACCGTACCAAAGGTTCCTTTCACAGCTACGAAAAAGGCCATATCTGCCAAGGTTTACAGCACCGTCGCCGATGCCGTAATTCGATTGAAAGTCGAAGTCCCTGGTGGCGCATCGCTTGAAGTTGCAGGTACAGCTGTTGCCTCTGCAAACACTTGGACAACAGTGACTTGGGAC
>CANKXC010000065.1 GCA_947487355.1 Comamonadaceae bacterium
ACCGTTTTGACCAGCCCAGACGCAGTCACTTGGACACGCCAAACCATCAACACCAACGCGTCCTTGAATGCTTTGTCCTACGTCAATCAGTTCATGGCGGTGGGCAGCAACGGCACCATCATCACCAGCTCAGACGGCATCACTTGGACGACGCGAACTTCAAACTCAACTGAAAATTTGACCACACTGATTCGCGCCAACAACCAATACATTGCTGTGAGCGATACAGGCAAGATTCTTTCTTCAAGGTAATTATTTGCACCGCAAGGTGGATCTAACACCAACAAAAAAGGCCTTCATCAGAAGGCCTTTTTTGTTGGTCTCATTCAAGCTTCGATGTCGAGCTCTTGAATTTTTCGGGTAATGGTATTGCGACCAATGCCCAACTTAACTGCCGCTTCAATTCTTCGGCCGCGCGTGGTGGCCAAAGCAGCTTGAATGAGCAGAGATTCAAAACGGCGCGTCAAAACATCCCACACATCTTGCCGGTCTGTTCCCAACAATTGCAGAGCTTCGACCTCCAATGCACTTTCCCAACCGGCATGGGCACCCAGGTTAATCAGGCTGGGCGGCATTGAAGGCAACTCAGACGTTGCAGGCGCATCTTTGACACTGATTGAATCATTGCCAACAGACGATGGCTCAGCAGCAGTCTTCTCCGTGCCTGGTGCCAAAACCTCTGGCGGCAAATCTTTGACCTCGATCATTTGGGCAGGTGCCATGACCGTCAACCAATGGCAAATGTTTTCAAGCTGACGCACATTGCCCGGAAAATTGAAGTGACTCAACATGACAAGCGCCTGATCGGAAATGCGCTTGGCTTCTACGCCCAACTGTTGGGCACTTTGTAACAAGAAATGTTTAGTCAATACTAGAACGTCTTCACGTCTTTCACGCAAAGCCGGCAGGCGCAGCCGAATAACATTGAGGCGATGGAACAAGTCCTCACGGAACACGCCTTCTTTCACGCGCTGTTCTAGATCTTGGTGGGTGGCAGCAATGACCCGCACATTGGCTTTCACAGCCGTATGACCGCCCACCCTGTAAAAATGCCCATCCGACAAGACTCGGAGCAATCGCGTTTGAAGGTCAAAAGGCATGTCACCAATTTCATCCAAAAACAGCGTACCGCCGTCGGCTTGTTCAAAGCGACCTCGCCTTGAAGTTTGGGCACCCGTAAAGGCACCACGCTCGTGACCAAACAGCTCGCTCTCCAACAGGTCCTTTGGAATGGCCGCTGTATTGATGGCCACAAAAGGTCCATTGGCGCGAGGCGAGTGTTTGTGCAAAGCCCGGGCAACCAGTTCTTTACCGGAGCCTGATTCACCCGTAATCATGACTGTGACGTTGCTTTGCGACAACCGACCAATGGCTCTGAACACATCCTGCATGGCCGGTGCTTGGCCCAGCATTTCAGGCGTGCTGGCCATTAACTCCTCGGCCACTTCCTCGCGTTGGCTTTCCTCTAAAGCACGGCGAATCAGTTCAATGGCTTTGGGTAAGTCGAAAGGCTTGGGTAGGTATTCAAACGCACCATTTTGAAAAGCAGAAACAGCACTGTCCAGATCAGAAAAGGCCGTCATGATGATGACCGGAAGCCCTGGCAACTTTTGCTTGACCTCAGTCAGCAAATCCAATCCAGAGCCACCGGGCATGCGAATGTCACTAACAAGCACTTGGGGAACTTCACGTCCGTCCTCTGCGTTCAAAGCCGCCAGAACTTCTTTGGGATTGGTAAAACTCCGTGTGCTTAGGCCCTCACGCAGAAGCGCTTTCTCTAAGACGAATCGAATGGATTGGTCATCGTCTACGATCCAGATAGGCTTCATGGGTCTCAACTTTCTCTAAAAAGATACCAAGGTCTGAAATCAGATCAAGGCAACGGAATCAAAATCTTAAAGTCTGTGCGACCTGGAACGCTTTCACACTCGATCGATCCGTGGTGCTGTTGGACAAATGTCTGCGCCAATGTCAGCCCCAAGCCAGAGCCCCCTTCTCTTCCCGAAATGAGCGGAAAGAAAATTCGGTCTTTGATCGAGTCTGGAACACCAGGCCCGTTGTCTATCACATGCAATTCCAATGCCAGACGATAGCGTTGCTTGCCAAAAGTACTTTGCCTTGCAATTCGGGTCTTGAAAGTCAACTCGGCTGTGCCTTCAGTGACCATGTCGGCCAGCGCCAAGGCTGCATTGTGCGCAATGTTCAAAACCGCTTGAATGAGTTGCTCAAGGTCGCCCCTAAATTCTGGAATAGAAATGTCGTAGTCACGAATCACTCTCAAGCCTTTGGGAAACTCAGAAACAATGAGCGATCGAACGCGCTCACAGACTTCATGAATGTTGACATCGCCCACCACATGTGGCCTTCTGTGAGGCGCCAGCAGACGATCCACCAAGATTTGCAATCGGTCAGCTTCCCGAATAATGACCTGCGTGTACTCCTTCAGTTCCTTCGAGTCCATCTCCATTTCTAGGAGTTGCGCTGCACCTCGAATGCCTCCCAAAGGATTTTTAATTTCATGCGCTAAGTTGCGAATCAACTCCTTGTTGGCTTGCGCTTGATCGAGTAGGCGCTCTTCGCGATCTTGTTTGGTTTGCTGCTGAATGGGCAACAACTCAATGATGATTTCACCTGGCAAATCAGACTGCGCCACAATGACATGAACTGGCAAGCTGTCTTCTTGCTTGATGCGCAACAATTCTGAGTCGTAGCGCAAAGCCGCAAATTCGTTGGCCTTTGCGCCAGCCAATGCGTGCTTTAAAGGTTTTGAGTCCGTGAAAAAAGTGATAAAGGACTGGCCTTCAAGGCTACGACGTGACTGCCCTATCACGTCCTCTAGCTCTGCGTTCACAAAAACAATGACACCATCGTTGGTTAAAACAGCAATGGGTGTGGGCAACCAATCAAAGGCTTGGAAGCGCAAGTTTTGAGGCTCGTTTTGTTTGAGGGACTTGACTGGTTGGGCCATTTTAGTCTTGCGCCTCTTTACTTGGCCTGGACAGTGGTCACAGGTGCCGCATAGCGGGTAATCTCACGCTGCAAGGCTTGTAAATCTCGCTCAATCCGAAGCAAGTTGGATTTCAATCCGGCAACTCTTTGTAGATACTTCGCTTGGTGAGGACTCTCACCCTCTAACAAAGCAGGTTGGCCTTGGTTAAAATTGCGCACCAATTCAGCGTGTTGCGCCATGAGTTTTTGGCGCTCATCCTCCAGAATAGTGCGCGCCTGTGTGTTGCGGTGGTGCACATCTTGAGGCTTGGATAAGACTGGCTGCGTGAGCTCAGATGGCCTTTCAACCGAAGCTGATGCTGGGGATGCTGGAGTTGGTACTGGAGTTGGTTTGGTTTGATTTTGAACTTTTGTGCCATCAATTTGCGTGTGATTTGAAATCTCAATCTTCTGGCAAAGCTCTGGGTTTTTGGGCTGATTGGTGACTTCCTGACCGCATTGATAAACCGCTTGGACAGCACCAACAGGCATGACTGACAACGCACAACCCCAAAACATCACGCATTGCAATGTGATCTTTAAGTTTGAGAATAAATCAAAGTGCATTGATAGGCTTTTCAAAATAAAAAAGGACGGCCTGAGCCGTCCTTTTGAGGGTCGGGCTCAGGTGCCCCAACTCGCTGCAAATTACAGTGAGTAGTACATCTCGTATTCGATGGGGTGCACTGCTTGACGGAAGCGTGTGACTTCACCCATTTTCAATTCAATGTAAGCGTCAAGCATGGAGTCTGTGAACACGCCGCCTTTTGTGAGGAAGGCGCGGTCTTTGTCCAAATACTCGAGAGCTTGGTCCAAGCTGTGGCAAACGGTTGGCACCAATGCATCTTCTTCGGGAGGCAAATGGTACAAATCTTTGGTAGCAGCTTCGCCGGGATGGATCTTGTTTTCCACGCCGTCCAAACCAGCCATCATCAATGCTGCGAAGCAGAGGTAAGGGTTGGCCATTGGATCTGGGAAGCGCGCTTCAATGCGGCGACCTTTGTCAGATGCAACGTGAGGAATACGGATAGAAGCAGAACGGTTGCGGCTAGAGTAAGCCAACTTCACAGGCGCTTCAAAACCAGGCACCAAACGCTTGTAGCTGTTGGTGGTGGGGTTGGTAATGGCGTTCAAAGCACGAGCGTGCTTGATGATGCCGCCGATGTAGTACAAGGCGTAGTCTGACAAACCAGCGTAGCCGTTGCCAGCGAACAAGTTCTTGCCGTCTTTCCAGATGGACTGGTGAACGTGCATGCCAGAACCGTTGTCACCGACCAAAGGCTTGGGCATGAATGTAGCTGTTTTGCCGTAGGCATTGGCCACGTTCCAAACCACGTACTTCAATGTTTGAGTCCAGTCAGCGCGCTCAACCAAAGTGCTGAAGCGTGTGCCGATTTCGTTTTGACCAGCGCCAGCCACTTCGTGGTGGAACACTTCAACTGGGATGCCCATGCCTTCAAGGATCAGGGACATTTCAGCGCGCATGTCTTGTGTGCTGTCAACGGGAGGCACTGGGAAGTAGCCACCTTTGACGGTAGGACGGTGACCGCGGTTGCCGCCTTCCATTTTGGTGCCTGTATTCCAAGGTGCTTCGTAGTCGTCGATCTTGAAGAAAGTACCGGACATGTCGCTGCCGAAACGGACGTCGTCAAACAAGAAGAATTCTGGCTCGGGTCCGAAGTAAGCGGTGTCACCCAAACCGGATGCTTTCAAGTAGGCTTCGGCGCGCTTGGCAATAGAACGTGGGTCGCGGTCGTATGCTTTGCCGTCACCAGGTTCCAACACGTCGCAACCCAAGATCAGGGTTGTTTCTTCGAAGAATGGATCGATGTTGGCGGTGATGGGATCGGGCATCAACAACATGTCGGAGGCTTCGATGCCTTTCCAACCAGCGATAGAAGAACCATCGAACGCGTGGCCGTCAGTGAACTTGCTCTCATCAAAGTGGGAAATTGGCACTGAAACGTGCTGCTCTTTGCCACGGGTATCGGTGAAGCGGAAATCAACGAATTTAACTTCGTTGTCCTTCACCATCTTCATCACGTCTGCGACGGTCTTTGCCATCAGATTCTCCTAAGGATGGGTGTTGATAATTGGTTCTTCGGGAATGCAGTTTCTGTGCCAACTAGAGCGCTTTGCGACATTTACCTAAGACCGCTATTGTGCCCCGAGGAAGTCATAGCCCTCGCCCAAAGCACATGATTTTTTTGCCCAAAACCATGCACCAGACAAAAGCAGTATTGCACCATTGTAGTGCAATTTAAGTTAACGCACCATTTCGGGGCCTAGCTCGGTTTGAAAAGCCTTCAAACCCTCTTTCAGCGCTAGAAATGCCAATGGGGCACTGGATTCAGCGCCTTTAACGCCCAATTCGATGTGTTTACCCCATTGAGGGTGATCGACACTGGGAAGGCTAAATACTTTCACGCCCAAATAGTCTCTTTCGATGGCCTCCATGAGGGGCGTCAAGGTGGCCTCCATGGCACCCAACACAATGACAGACATTTCGATGCGCTTGGGTGCGACGCCCCAAGTTTGGCAATAGGCATCCAGTTGCTCTTGCATCATGGGCCAAGCCATGACGGGAAAGCCAGGGACAAAATGAACCCGTCCTTGACCTTGGCCCTGGCAAGTGAAACCAGGAATCTTGTTGTAAGGATTGCGAATGATGCTGGCGCCTTGGGGAAAGGTCCCCATGTTCAAACGGTGAAGGTTGTCTTCTCGCAGGGGTTCATAAGGCAAACCTTGCTCTTGGGCCACGTCGCGCATGCGCGCCAAGATGAGCTCTTTCGCTTCAGGGTGCAAAGCCAGATCAAGGCCCAATGCCTTGGCAGCACACTGACGCGTGTGATCGTCTGGGGTAGCGCCAATGCCGCCACAAGAAAACACCACATCCCCCGAAGCAAAGGCTCGGCGCAAAACTTCTGTAATTCGCTCAGGGGAGTCTCCAACATATTCAGCCCAAGCCAATTGCAAGCCACGCTCGTTCAGCAGTTCGATGAATTTAGGCAGGTGTTTGTCTGCGCGTTTGCCTGACAAAATTTCATCGCCAATGATGATGAGGCCGATGTCGGGGGCCTTGGAGGTTGGTGTCGTGTTCATATGATGATTTCTTGTCTTAACTCATCCAAAGCTTGCATCAGCATGTGCGCAAACCACAGGGAGGAAAAAATAAAGACCAAGGTGTAGATCCAAACTGCAATAGGAATGAGGATGACAAAGGCAGCCGCGAACAACGCGCCAGAAGCCCAAATAACACTGGGCGCGGCACCCATCATGCCAGTGACAACACCCATGCCCAAAAGTTGAAAACGATATCGCGACATCAGCTCGATACGTTCTGGTTTTGTGGCGTGCTCGGCCAAAACGTCATAGGCCATGACCCTGTAAGTCATCCAACCCCAAATAAGAGGCGGCAATATAAATGCCACGAAGGGCAGCCACCACAGAGGCAAGGTCAAGACAAACACAATCAGTGACAAGCTGACTGACAACAAAGTCCAGCCCACACTTTGTAGCAAGGTGCCGCCCTGCTTTCTCACCAAATGAGGAAATCTCCGGTCTGAAACCAGATTCACCAAGGCGGGTGTGATCATGAAAGAAACCGCCACCAAGGACATGATCATGACCAAGGGCGTTACAGCAAAAATGATGACCAATGGTGCAATGACAGCTTTCAAGTTCAGCAAGCCCATTCGCTCTAACCAAGTCGACGCCCAACCCATCATGCTGCTGGCATCAATCCAAGCACGAACTTGACTGACTGCCAACTCCCAATACATGGCACCCAAGCCCATGACAATGACAGCCATCAAAATCAAGGGCAATAGCGACAGTAATATCACCTTGGGATGAATGCAATAAGCAAGCGCTCGCCAAAATGAATCCATCATATTTTTCATGATTGCGGATACTTTGAAAACAATCGAGTCAGTCCTAGCTTTTGCTGCGCCCAAAATCCTTGACCATAATCGCGGCCATTTTCAACTTGATCGCGAACACCAGTAGGGTCATAGCGATTGGAAAAATCTGCGGTGCCAAACATCATGTCCCACCATGGGAATAACACACCAAAATTGTGACCGCCCAAAGTCTGCCTACCTGCAGATTCATGACCCATACCTACACTGTGATGCAAGCGATGGAATCTGGGACTGACCCATAAACGATCGCCTAGCCAACCAAAGCTGCATTTGATGTTGGCGTGTTGAAAATTTTCACTCAACTGACCAATGGCGACCAAGGCCACAAACTGCCCCGGACCCACACCAATGAGCATGGCCACGATGGACAGCACCAAGGCTGTGACAATGTCGTCTAGCAAATGATTTCGATTGTCCGTCCACATGGTCATTTGCCGTTGCGAATGGTGCAAGGAATGGAGTGCCCACCATGCGTTAAATTGATGTTGCCCGCGGTGAATGAAGTAGTTGACCGCATCAAACACCACCAAATAAATGACAAAGCTCACCACAGCGGTATCCGTCACGCCTGGCCAAACTGCATCTAAATTGAAAGTGGGCAGCCCTTGAACACGCAGCATGCCAAAAGCTGTTTCTATCAAGTTTTCAAAAGTGAAAAACATGAACAACTTAAACAAGCCCAGTCGGTGAATCAGGGTGTAGATCACATCTACCTTGACGGCGTTAGGTGACACCACTGGCTCGGCTGGTATCCATTTTTCAAGGGGTGCTATGACCAGCACCATGACCATGATTTGGACGATGCCCACCATCAGCCAACCCGTGCCTTCGTAGGCGATGTCTAGCAAATTGCCAGCGCCTATGAAAAAAGCAATGGGCTGCACCACACTCTCAAACAAAACCAATTGCAAGAATGCAAAGCCATCGGTCAAGAATTCAAAAAAAGAAGAAAGCATGTTTTGGCTGAAGGATTCCAAGGGGTTAAAAAAAGCTTGATTTCATTCATGGAAGCTTAGGCGTTTTGTTAGCCGCTGGGATGAGTTTCGAATATTGCGGGTGGTGACGCAAACTAGCGAAACAAAAACCCTTTTCTTTCAAGCCCACAATCAAGGGCTCTAGCACAGCGGGCGCCCATGGGTCTTGGCGGGACCAGATGCCCAAATGCGCCACCAAGATATCGCCGCTTCGAATGTTCTTTAAAGCATTCTTCAACAAGCTGGCGTTGCTGTAGGTTTGGCTCGAAAGCTCATCCCCCAAAAAACCAGCGGGCGACCACCCCACATGGGTGTACCCACACGATTCGGCTGCCTTGATAAGTTCAGGAGAAGTTTTACCCCCAGGCGCTCTGAACAATGGCAAAGTGGGACGACCTGTGAGCGCTTCTAGCCTTTGTGACGCTTTGTTCAAATTGGCACAGTAGTCTGCCGTGTTCCAAATTAAATCTTTGCCCGCGTTGTCACCCGCGCTGGGGCGGATTTTGAAGCGCTTGCCCTCTAGATCGGCGCGCCAATAGGCATGGTCAAACGTGTGGCTGGCAAAGTCATGGTTTTCTGCCCCCCTGTCTTTCCACCA
>CANKXC010000066.1 GCA_947487355.1 Comamonadaceae bacterium
TTGACCACTTTGGCTTTGTCGGCGCCAAAGAACAAGATGTCGCCATCTTGCGCGTTGGTGCGTTTCAAAATTTCGGCAATGGCCGCATCGTGCAAGTTTTTGACGATAGGACTTTGCAAGCCGTCACGACCCTTGGCCACTTCGTTGACCTTGATCCAGGCCAAACCTTTGGCGCCGTAAATTTTGACAAACTCGGTGTAACCGTCGATTTCGCCGCGGCTAATTTCTGAGCCACCGGGAATGCGCAATGCCACCACACGGCCACCGGGGGTGGTTGCGGGCGTGCTGAATACTTTGAAGTCGACATCGCCCATGACATCGGTCAATTCAGTGAACTCCAACTTGACGCGCAAGTCAGGTTTGTCAGAGCCAAAGCGGTGCATGGCTTCAGAGTAGGCCATGACAGGGAATGCACCCAAGTCGATGTTCAAAACTTTCTGGAACACGCTGCTGATCATGCCTTGGAACATGTCGCGGATTTCTTGCTCGCCCAAGAAGGACGTCTCAATATCAATCTGCGTGAATTCGGGCTGACGATCGGCACGCAAGTCTTCGTCGCGGAAGCACTTGGTAATTTGATAGTAACGGTCGTAGCCGGCCACCATGAGCAATTGCTTGAACAACTGGGGCGACTGGGGCAACGCAAAAAAATGGCCATCATGCACTCGGCTGGGCACCAAATAATCGCGTGCGCCTTCGGGCGTGCTCTTGGTCAGCATGGGCGTTTCGATGTCGATGAAGCCGTTCTCGTCCAAGAACTTGCGCACCTCCATGGCCACTTTATAGCGCAGCATGAGGTTGTTCTGCATGTAAGGACGGCGCAGGTCCAGCACGCGGTGTGTGAGGCGTGTGGTCTCTGACAAGTTGTCGTCGTCTAACAAGAAAGGCGGCGTGACGGACGGGTTGAGCACCGTCAACTCATGGCACAAAATTTCAATCTTGCCGCTTTTCAGGTTGTCGTTGGTGGTGCCATCGGGACGCGCACGAACCAAGCCTTTGATCTGAATACAGAACTCGTTGCGCAGGCCTTCTGCGGTTTTGAACATGTCAGGGCGATCGGGGTCGCACACCACTTGAACATAGCCTTCACGATCGCGCACGTCGACGAAAATCACGCCACCGTGGTCACGACGGCGATTGACCCAACCGCACAAGGTGACGGTTTGGCCCATCAGGGCTTCGGTGACAAGACCGCAGTAATGTGAACGCATAGACATGGAAAGTTCTTTCAATTGGAAATATTCAGTTGGCGCAAAGCCAAATCAAACTGTTTGGGCAGGGTTGGCTTTGGTGGGCAGACTGTCGGGGCCGCCGGGCACCACCACTCCCATCGAGATGATGTACTTGAGCGCATCGTCCACACTCATGTCCAATTCAACCACATTGGCTCTTGGTATCATGAGAAAAAAGCCGGAGGTTGGGTTGGGCGTGGTGGGCACATACACACTGACGCAATCGTCGGGCAAATGACGCGCCACTTGACCACCCGGCGCACCCGTCAAAAAGGCAATGGTCCAAGAATCCTGATGGGGGTAATTGACCAACAGCGCTTTTGAAAATGCATTGCCGCTGCCAGAAAACAAGGTGTCTGCCACTTGCTTGACGCTGGAGTAAATGCTGTTGACAACAGGGATTCGTGTAATGACACGAGACCATTGGCGCAACCACCATTGACCAAAAATATTGGCCACAAAAATGCCCGTGGCCAATACGACCATGGCGACCAAGACAACCCCCAGCCCCGGCACATTGCGAAGCGATTCTGCAATGGCATGCATGCCTGGAATGACGGCGTCAAGCGCGCCAAGCACTGCCAAAAAGATGCCATCCATGATGCCGACCAACCAAGTCAGCAACCAAACGGTGACGCCCATGGGCAGCCATACCAGCATGCCAGTCAAAAAGTAATGACGGAGTTTCAAGTTCATTGAGCAGTTCTCAGTGGCAAGCGCATGAAGCGCCACAGGCTGCGGGCGCAGCTGCGGCACTGGTGTCTGCGGCAGGCGATGAAGCCCCCGCATCTGTGGAAGTAGATGCAGCGCCAGCAGCATCTGTAGCACCCGCTACAGCAGGCGCTGAAGTCTTGGCCGCGCCACCCTTAAAGTCTGTAGCGTACCAACCGGAACCCTTCAGCTGGAAGCCGGCAGCGGTCAGTTGCTTGTTGAAAGTGGGCGCACCACAGGAAGGGCATTTTGTCAGAGGGTCATCTGACATTTTTTGCAAAACATCCTTGGCATGGCCACAGGAATCACACTTGTAGGCGTAGATGGGCATGTTGAAGGTTCTCGCGTGGTAATCACAAAACCTTCAATTATAGGCGGCTACCTTGCAATGCATGGTGCGCGCCATGTTTGTTCTGAATAGCTTGAGGTCCTAAGGAGCCAATCAACATGCCTGCCAAACTGGCCAAAACGCCCGCCAGCTGAGCGGGGAATTCCTCACCAGCTGGGGTCAGTAGCAACAAAAGCCATGTCAACAAACCCAAAACAATGGAGAAAATAGCCCCCTGGGTGGTGGCTTTGGACCAATACAGCCCAAAAAGCAAGGGAATGAAAGCACCCACCAGGGTCACCTGGTAGGCCCCCGAAACCATCTCATAGATGGAGCTGCCCTGCATCGCAATGGCATACGCCAAAACCAAGCCACTGAAAACCAAAACTGTGACGCGCATGGCAAACAAGGCTTGCTTGTCGCCTTGGTGTGGGTAAAACTGGCGCCAAATGTTCTCGGTAAATGTAACGCTGGGCGCTAGCAAAGTGGCAGAAGCGCAAGATTTGATGGCCGACAACAAAGCACCAAAGAACAACACTTGCATGACAAAAGGCATTTGTTCCATGACCAAGGTAGGCAGCACTTTTTGTGGATCCTCTTGAATCAACTGGGCGGCCTTCTCGGGCATGATAATGAGGGCACTGACCACCAAGAACATGGGCACAAACGCAAACAAGATGTAACAAATGCCCCCAATGATGGGGCCTTTGGTGGCTGCGCTCAGGCTGTTGGCCGACATGACGCGCTGAAAAACGTCCTGCTGCGGAATAGAGCCAAACATGATGGTGATGGCCGCTGCCACAAAGAACAAAATTTCTTTCAATTCGGGTTCAGGCAAAAACTTGAACATGTCTTGACTGACCGCCAAGGCAATGACTTTGTCTGCACCGCCCGCTTGGTTGCCTGCAAACACGGCCAAAGTGGACAAGCCCACCACCAAGATAATCATCTGAATAAAGTCCGTGATGGCAACCGACCACATGCCGCCAAACAAGGTGTAGGCCAACACCGAAATAACGCCAATGACCATGCCCATGGGCATGCTGATGGCGCCGCCCGACAGCAAATTAAAGACCAAGCCCAGGGCTGTAACTTGCGCTGAAACCCAGCCTAAGTAGCTGACCATGATGATGATGGAGCACATGACCTCCACGGACCGCCCATAGCGCTCGCGGTAATAGTCGCTAATGGTGAGCAAAGTCATGCGGTACAACTTGCCCGCAAAGAACAGCCCCACCAAGATCAAGCAACTGCCTGCACCAAAGGGGTCTTCAACCACGCCATTGAGGCCACTGTTCACGAACTTGGCCGGAATACCCAACACAGTTTCGGAGCCAAACCATGTGGCAAAGGTGGTGGTAACGATCATGGCAAGGGGGAGATTTCGCCCTGCAATGGCAAAGTCAGCGGAACTCTTGACGCGTTTGGCAGCCACCAAACCCACGGCAATGGTGATGAGCAAGTAAGCGATGACCAATGTCAGTAACACAACAACACTCCTTAGATTTGATGGAATCTTTCGAACGCTTGCAACACGATGAGGGTAGACACAAAACCAACGACCACATAAACAATAGCCTGCAACAATCGATTGGTTCTTTGTTGTTCGGCCAACAAGGCCGCCAGTTGATTGCGATCATGCGCACTGGCCGTTGTTTGCTTTAAGTAGTCATGCATCAAGCGTGGCAACTGCGGCAGTATTTTGGCGTACTGCGGCGCTTGTTCTTGAAGTTGTTGGAAGAACCGCTTGGGGCCAACTTGGTCAATCATCCACTGCTCAAGGAATGGCTTGGCTGTGTTCCACAAATCGAGCTCGGGGTCTAACTGACGGCCCAAACCTTCAATGTTAAGCAAGGTTTTTTGCAACAAGACCAATTGCGGTTGAATTTCTACGTTGAAGCGACGCGAAGTCTGGAACAAGCGCATGAGCACCATGCCCAAAGATATTTCCTTGAGAGGTCGATCGAAATAAGGTTCACACACGGAGCGAATGGCCGATTCAAGTTCATCGACGCGGGTGGTGCTTGGCACCCAACCCGACTCAATGTGCAGCTCGGCAACCCGCTTGTAATCACGCCTGAAAAAAGCACTGAAATTTTGTGCCAAATATTCTTTGTCAAATTCTGTGAGCGTGCCCACAATGCCAAAGTCGAGCGAGATATATCGACCCATTGTTTCAGGCTCGATGCTGACCTGAATGTTGCCAGGGTGCATGTCGGCATGGAAAAAACCATCGCGAAAAACCTGGGTAAAGAAAAGTGTGACGCCGTCTTTGGCCAGCTGCGGAATGTCGACGCCCGCATTTCTCAAAGCATCGACCTGGCTGATGGGCAAGCCTTTCATGCGCTCCATGACAATCACTTCGGGGTGGCAGTAGTCCCAATACATTTCGGGGATCAAGACCAAATTGAGGCTTTGCATGTTGCGACGCAATTGCGCCGCATTGGCTGCTTCTCGAACCAGATCCAACTCGTCGTGCAAATGTTTATCAAACTCGGCAACCACTTCGCGCGGCTTCAAGCGTTTGCCGTCGGCACTGACTTTTTCAAGCCAACCTGCCATCATCCGCATGAGGTTCAAATCCTTTTCAATGGCAGGCAACATGTTGGGACGCAACACTTTGACAGCCACCTCTTGCACAACGCCCTCTTTGTTCTTGAGCAGTGCAAAGTGCACCTGCGCAATGGAAGCGCTGGCCACTGGCACATGGTCAAAGGATTCGAAAATTTCTCCCACCGATCGACCAAAGGCACGCTCAATGGTGGCCACAGCAATGTCTGAACTGAATGGGGGCACACGATCTTGCAATCTGGCCAACTCCACCGCTATGTCATCGGGTAACAGGTCGCGACGGGTGGACATGACTTGCCCAAATTTGACAAAGATGGGGCCTAAACCTTCGAGTGCCAAACGCAAACGTGCACCGCGAGAAACTTGGTGTATGCGGCCAAAACTGAGAACGCGCGACAGCAGCCTCAACCAAGGCTGCTTAAAGTTGGAGAGCATGATTTCATGCAGTCCAAAACGCCAAACGGTCCAAACAATGAAGGCACCCCGAAAAAATCGGTTCATGACGTTGTCCTGTGAAGTTCTATCGTGCCTGCAGATTGACCTGCAAATTTTTTCAGCGCTTGCCAAATTTGACGACCGACGGAGACCAAAGTGTTGGCGCCAGCATCGCCCATCAACTTGGACAAGTCTTCTTCAAAATCCCAACGCACATGATCGATCAGCCAATTGACTTCTGCGGCCAATTGGACATCGCCTTCAATGTGGACACCCGGCTTTTCACCTTTGAGAACTGCTGTGGCCATGCTGATGGGTGAGTTGTCGGTCAGGGTGAGTTTGAGATCAAACTTTTGATCAGCGACACGTTCTAACAAACCCGCAGGCGTAGGCGAAAGCTGAATGAGTTTGTCCTGCCACTGCAATTGGATGCAACGACCCTTTTGACGCTTGAGCCTGTTTTGTGCCTCTGGCTCCTGACCAATCACATGGTTCAAAAGCAAGATCAGACGATTGACGGACTCGTCAATGAGCCAGACAGGCGGTTGAGTATTGGAGACAAATTGCGTTAGCGCTTCGCTCAAGAAAGAAAAAGGGGACTGTGTTGCCATAGTCCCCAATTATTCCCGAAAGCTCAGCATCTGCTTGCCCTGGGGCAAGAATGTCTGTAATTATTGCAAGGCTTGAACGCCTGCAACCAACCAGCCACTGTTGCCGTTTTTGGGTTTGGTCATGTTCCAAACTTCACGGAAGGGGCTAGGCGCGGCCTCGGCTTCTTCACGAATGACGCCATTGAACTCAATGCTGGCCATGTAAACCTCGGGCAACTCTTCAATGCCGAGCAACTGAGCATCCAACTTAACCACTTCGGTTTTGTTGGGTTGACCAGGGAAATTGGTTTCGCGTTCAGCCAGCTGAGATTTAATTTCAGTCAACATGCTGTCCGTCATCATGGCACGCAAGGATCCCATATCGGCACGGTCCCAAGCGTCTTGCAAAGTGATGAAGTTGCGTTTGGCAGCCTCAACAAAGCTGTCGCTGTCAAAGCCTTCAGGAACACCCCAGGTTTGTGAACCTTGCAGTGCAGATGTAGCGCCTGCTGCACTTGGAACGCCACTGCCAATGGAAGAGCCGATCATGGAGCCACCTGTTTGAGGATTGGCTTCGGGTGTTGAATCAAAACGCGTACCTTGAGACTCCCAAGGCCTTGCAGAAGAATCGTTGCCCACATTTTCGGGGTTGTACTGACGCAAGGTTGCTGGGGATTCTGCAGTTTGACCTGCGCCTTGGTAAGCCAAACCACCTTGGTTTGCAGAACCACCTTTGCGTGAGCGCAAGAAATAACCAATGACGGCCACCGCCACCATGGCAAGCAAAGCAAACATGAGAATGTTGCCAAAGGCCTCACCCATGCCCAAGCTGCTGGCCAACCAAGCCAAGCCCAAGCCAGCTGCCAGACCACCCAACATGGCGCCCCATGGACGTTTGGCCGGGGCAGCAGCTGGTGCTGCAGCAGGCGCTGGCTTTGCAGGTGCAGCTGCTTGGCTAGGCGCAGCAGGTGCGGCTGGCTTAACAGCTTCGCGCTGCGAAACGTTGTTAGATTGTTGTCCTACAGATTTACCGCCGCCCATGCGACGAGCTGCCTCAGCATTCAATGAGCTGAGAGCCAAGAACAAGGTCAAGATGAGGCCGAAAAATTTAGTCACATTAGCTCCGAGAAAATCAGTCAATAACAATCAACATTTAATGCCGACGTGTAAGGCTACCACCCCTGCACTCAAATTGTGAAATTCAGCATGTCCAAATCCGGCATTTTTCATAAGGGCTTTCAGCTCTTCCTGCCCTGGGTGCATGCGAATGGATTCTGCCAAATACCGGTAGCTAGCGTCATCGCCTGCGACCCACTTGCCCAATTTGGGCAGGATGTTGAATGAGTACCAATCGTAGGCTTTCTCTAGGGGCTTCGCCACTTTGGAAAACTCCAAAACCAGTAATTTGCCACCCGGCTTGAGCACTCGGCACATTTCTTTGAGTGCCAAGTCCTTGTGCGTCATGTTGCGTAAACCAAACGCCACACTGACCACATCAAAATGGTTGTTGGGAAAAGGCAACTTTTCGGCATCGCACACCAAGGTGGGCAACACCACGCCTTCGTTGACCAAGCGGTCGCGGCCTGTTCGAAGCATGGCCTCATTGATGTCGGTGTGCACCACTCGACCAGTGGCCCCCACTTTTTTGGAAAAAGCCAGCGACAAGTCACCGGTGCCGCCCGCAATGTCCAGGACTTGATCGCCCTCTTTGAGGTTGGCAAGTTGAACGGTGTAAGCCTTCCAGACGCGGTGCAAACCCGCTGACATCAAGTCATTCATGATGTCGTATTTGGATGCGACCGAATCAAAAACGCCACGCACATGCTTGGCCTTTTCTTGTTCGTCGACTGTTTTAAATCCGAAATGGGTAGAACTCATGGCCACACTCCGCTCAATGTGAATGACCACACGAGGCGCCATTGGCCACATGCATTGGATCGTCACGACCCACGCCAGCGGCTTGCAAACGCTCGTTGTATTGAGACCACAGACCGTCTTGTTCTGAGCCTAAGTAATAAAGGTAATCCCACGAAAAAATGCCGCTGTCGTGCCCATCAGAAAAACTGGGCTGAACGGCGTAATTGCCCACCTGACTCAGCTCAACAATGTCCACTTCACGCTTGCCCGTTTGCAAGACTTCTTGCCCTGGACCATGTCCTTGAACTTCGGCTGAGGGGGAATAGACACGCATCAATTCGAAGGGAATTCGAAATGTATGGCCATCCGAAAATCCAACCTCGAGCACACGGCTTTGACCGTGAAGGGTAATGGCTGTTGGCGATGGAGCGCCTGCTGTCAATCCGGCCATAAGGCTTTCTTTCGTGATGCTGTCGTTAAACCAAAACGCGCTCAATGCCACCGGCATTGGCCGCTGCCACGTACTCGGGCATCCATTGATCACCCAAGATGTGTTTTGCCATTTCTACGACGATGTAATCTGCTTCTAACAAACCGTTTTGCAAATCATCACCGTAGCGTGACAAGCCTTGTAAGCAGCTAGGACA
>CANKXC010000067.1 GCA_947487355.1 Comamonadaceae bacterium
GTGCCCAAAATGACCAGCATGCCCAACAGCAACATCATCAAAGTGACTGTTTCGCCCAAGAAAATCACGCCATAAATTAGCGCAAAGACGGGAATTAAAAAAGTAACGGTGAGTGCTTTGGCTGGCCCCGCACGGTTGACCAATCGAAAGAACAGCACATACGCAATGCCTGTACAAGCAACCCCCAACATGAAGACAGAACCCCAAGCTTGCGCGCCTGGCATGGTTTCAGGCAAGGCAAAAAGTGCGGGCACTGTCAGGGCAACGCTGGCGCCAAACTGGCTGCCTGTGGCGGATACCAAAGTAGGCAAGTTAGGCATGTATTTTTGATTGAAACTGCCAGCAATGGCATAACAAACGGTGGCCAACAAACAGGCCGCTATGGCGGTGTGCTGGCCCCAAGAACTGGCGTCTGGATTGGCATCGTTGTTAAAAGTAGTTTGGTAGTTAGCCAAAAGGGAGACACCCAAGAAGCCAATGACCAAGCCTGCCATTCGCCATCGGGTAAGTCTGTCTCCGAGCCACAACCAGGCAACCAAGGCTGCAAACAATGGCACAGCCGCATTCAGAATGGAAGACAGGCCAGTGGAGATGTGCAACACCGCATAAGCGTAGAGCGCAAAAGGGATGGCGGAATTGATCACACCAAATCCAAGGACCAATTTCCAATTGGCTTTGAAAACATCCAAGTGGCCTTGCCACACCATCAAAGGAAAAAGCATCAAGGTGGCAATGCAAACCCTCAGCCAAGCAGTGGCCAAGGGACCAAACTCTGCCGCTCCCATTCGCATGAACAAAAATGAAGCACCCCAAAGTGCGCCCAACATCAAGTAATCAGCACGCCAATCGAGCGCCTGATGGTTTGCTTCTGGCTCACTCATGCGGTGAGGGCTGGGTTGCGGGCTTGTGGGGCACTGGCTTCGAGTTCCATGCCCAGCAAGGCCTCTTTGCGCCAAAGGCCCCCTGCATAACCCGTCATTTGACCCAAACTGCCAATGACCCTGTGACAAGGAATGAGGACGCTGATGGGGTTGTGCCCCACCGCTGTTCCGACTGCGCGTGATGCACTGGGTTTGCCGATGGCGTGAGCCAATTGACCGTAAGTACAAGTTTGTCCCAGCGGAATTTGCATCAAGGCCTGCCAAACGGTCTGCTGAAAGGGTGTGCCCATTGAAAGATCCAGGGGCAAGTGGCTCAACATTTGTTTCGGTTTTGTGCCTGCTTGAACCTGTCCCTGGCCAAATTGCGCAAGGAGTTGCTCCGCTTCTTCCAGAATAGGATGGTGCTTGACGATGGGCCAATGGCTTGTTTCAGGAAAATGCTTTTGCTGGTTAAACCAAGCGCCGCACAAACCTTCGGGGCTGGCAGCCAGGGTCATGGGCCCCCAATCGCTTTGGAAGCTCAGTTGGCAGGTTTCCGGATGAAAGTTCATGGCTTGGATCGTACCTGATTTGATCATTCAACAAGTCGGCCCACCTACAATAGAGGGGTCTGAACTTGACGCATTTAACTATGTGCAAGGTACCTTAAAGTTAATGGATCACGTATTTTTATGCAAGTCACAGCATCAATTTTCAAAGCCTACGACATTCGCGGAACTTTTCCGCGAACACTCACTGAAGACTTGGCGGAGGCTTTGGGCAGAGCCTTTGGTACCTTGGCCAAAAAAGAAAACTGTTTAACGGTGGCAGTGGGTCGCGATGGCCGACTGAGTGGCCCCGTTTTATCGGCGGCACTGGTTCGTGGATTGGTGTCGGTCGGTATTGAAGTTTTGGATGTTGGCTCCACCACCACGCCCCAACTTTATTTTGCAGCCAACACGCTCTGCAACAGCGGTATTCAAGTCACGGGCAGTCACAACCCCAAAGACGACAACGGTTTCAAAATGGTCTTAGGCGGTCGCGCCATTTATGGCGATGACATTCAAGCACTTAAAAACATCATTGAGCAAGAGACATGGTCTTTGACAAGCGGTGGATCAGTTCGCAATGTTGAAATTTTGCCGGCCTACATTGAAAGAATTGTGTCGGGCATTCAACTCAGCCGACCCATGAAAATTGTGGTTGATTCAGGCAACGGCATTGCAGGTGCCAGTGCCCCAGGCATCTTCAGAGCTTTGGGTTGTGAGGTCATTGAGCTTTTCAGTGAAGTCGATGGCAATTTTCCAAACCACCATCCCGACCCCAGCAAGCCCGACAATTTAAAAGACTTGATTGCCACTTTGAAAGCCACTGGTGCCGAGCTAGGCCTGGCCTTTGATGGCGATGGCGATCGTTTGGGCATCGTGACGCAAGACGGCGAAACCATCTACCCCGATCGCCAAATGCAAATGTTTGCGGAAGATGTGCTAAGCCGAGTCCCTGGTGGCACCATTCTGTTCGATGTGAAGTGTTCTCAGCGCTTGGCGCCCGCCATTCGCGCTGCGGGAGGCCAAGCCTTGATGTTCAAAACAGGGCACTCCCTGATCAAAGCCAAAATGAAGCAAATTGAAGCCGAAGGTGGGCAGGCCCCCTTGGGCGGTGAGATGAGTGGTCACATCTTCTTCAAGGAGCGCTGGTATGGTTTTGATGACGGTACTTATGCGGGATGCCGTTTGTTAGAAATTGTCAGTCGCAGCCCTGATGCCAATGTTGTATTGAAGGCATTGCCCACCAGCTTTAGCACCCCTGAGCTCAACGTGTCTTGCCAAGAGGGCGAGCCACATACCCTAACGGCGCAGTTGCTCAAAATTGCCCCCCAGCACTTTTCTGCCCCCGCTGAAATTTCTGACATTGACGGCTTGCGAGTCGATTGGCCCGATGGCTTTGGCCTCATCCGAGCTTCCAACACCACGCCGGTTTTGGTCTTGCGTTTTGAAGGGCACACCCAAGAGGCCTTGCACCGTATCGAGCATCACATGCTGGCCTTGTTAAAAACCGTCAAGCCAGATGCCAGTTTGCAGGATTCGGCGCACTAGCCGAAGGCCTTTGTCAAACGATTGATTGACACTTGTGCGCAAGAAACTTTCGCTTGGGCTTTACAGCGCATTGATGTTAATGGCGCAACCCTTCTTGCGCCAAAAGCTTCGACGCCGATCCAAAGCAGAGCCCTTGTATGGACAATTCATCGAGGAACGTTTTGGTCAATATACCCATGCGGCACATGAAGAATGGATTTGGATCCATGCCGTATCTTTGGGTGAAACCAGAACTGCGGGTATTTTGTTAAAGACGCTTCGTCAAACATATCCTGGCATGAAATTGTTGCTTACCAATGGCACAGCCACAGGCCGTGATGAGGGACAAAAATTATTGCAGCCAGGCGATGTTCAGGTGTGGCAACCTTGGGACTCGGCCAAAGCCGTTCAGCTTTTTTTCAAAGCATTCAAGCCCAAAATTGGCTTGATCATGGAGACGGAGGTTTGGCCAAATTTGGTTCATGTCGCCTCCCAGTTCAATGTGCCCTTGGTATTGGTCAATGCGCGCATGAGCGAAAAGTCGATGAACCAAGCAATGCGTTGGCCCTCATTGATGTGCCCAGCCTTCAAGGGCCTGAGTGCTGTCTTGGCCCAAACGCAAAGTGATGCTGAACGACTCACCCACTTAAGTGCGCACGTCAGTGGAGTGTTCGGTAATCTTAAATTTGATGCCAAACCCGATGAGCCCCAAATGCGGCTGGCACAACATTGGCGTTCATTCTTGCAAAGACCGGTGTTGATGCTGGCCAGCTCCCGCGAAGGGGAAGAGGCGCAGTGGTTGCAGGCGTGGCAAAACTATTGCCAGAAGAATCCGCAAGTTCAAGTCAATTGGCTGATCGTGCCGCGACATCCCCAAAGAGTGACCGAGGTGGAAGCTCTGATTCAATCAAAAGCAGGGCAGGTGTCGAGGCGTTCAACTTGGGGCCCTGATGGGCCACGCGATGCAAGCCCGACTGATGCTGCGCAGGGCGAAATTTTCTTGGGTGACAGCTTGGGCGAAATGGCCTTGTATTACAGCTTTGCCAATGTGGCTTTGCTAGGCGGTAGCTTTGAAAAATTAGGTGGGCAAAATTTAATTGAGGCGGCAGCATGCGGCTGTCCCATTGTGATGGGGCCTCACACATTTAATTTTGCCGATGCTGCTTTGGCCGCAGAAGACTCAGGCGCAGCCTTGCGTGTAGCCAATATGGAAGCTGCTGTGGAGGCCGCATGCAATTTGGCTTTGAGCTCAGAACAGCAAGCTGATGCGGCAAACAAAGCCAAACAATTTGCACTGTCGCATGGTGGCGCCACACAACGCACCGCCATGGCAGTGCAAGATTGTTTAAGTGCGCTTAAGGATTCAAAAGCGCATTGATGGCCGATAAGTCGGCTTCTGTCAAAGTACCAGTAGCCTGACGAAGCCTCAATTGGCCCAACAAAACATCGTATCGGGCTTTGGCCAAATCACGTTTGGTTTGGAAAAGTTGGCTTTGGCTGTTCAAGACGTCGATGTTGATGCGCACGCCCACTTGATAACCCAATTTATTGGCGTCCAAAGCGCTTTGGCTTGAAGCCTCGGCAGCTTGCAAAGCATTGACTTGGCCAATGCCAGACAGAAGACCAAAGAAAGCAGTGCGTGTGGCTTGGGCCACTGAGCGTTCGGCAGAGTCTAAATCTGAACGCGCTTTGTTTTCTAAGGCAACGGTTTCTTTGATTCGATTTTGGGTGGCAAAGCCAGCAAAGAGGGGCATGTTAAATGCCAAAGTGATCGTGTTGGTGTTCGAGTCAACTTGTGTACCTATGCCTCTACCATTGTTGCTGTAGCGTGTGGGGGTATAGCCGGCTACCAAGTCCAAGGTGGGCTTGTGACCTGCCTCAGCTTTGCTTGTTTCAAGCTTGGCAATGTCCAAGGCCACACGGCTTTGAATGATGCTGGGGTTTGAGGTGGCAGACTGTTGCACCCACTGTTCCAAGCTTTGTGGCTCGGGCGCAGACAACTTTGCCTTGATAGACAAAGACTTAGGTTCAATGTTGTTCAAACCCACCAATTGATTCAGTGCCAAGCGCTTGATCCGCAGATCGTTGTCAGCTGCAATCTCTTGTGCCACTACCAAGTCGAATCGAGCTTGTGCTTCGCGCGTGTCTGTGATGGTGGATGTTCCGACTTCAAAGTTGCGTTTGGCCGCAGCAAGCTGTTCGCCCACCGCTACTTTTTGGGCTTTGACAAAATCGAGACTTTCACGTGAGATGAGAACGTCAAAATAGGCTTGGCTTAAGCGAACCATTAAGTCTTGTTCTGCGGCCTTCAGTTGAACGGATGCCAATTCAAGTTGGCGTTGGCTTTGCTGGTAAGTTGCATTGTTGGCAGGGCGGTACAAGGGCTGCGATGCAGTGAGCGTGAACGATGTACTTTGTGCTGAGAATGTTTGTGACGAAGCGATTGACTCAACCTCGGTTCTGTTGACATTGGCAGACAGACCCACACTGGGCATTAGCAAAGCCTTGCCTTGTTCTGCTTTTGCCAAGTTGGCCGAGTATTGAGATTGGGCCGATTTGTAGATGGCATCGTAGTTGCGTGCTGTTTCAAACAATGACAACAAGCTTTGTGCCTGAGCCGTTCCCGCAAAAGCAGCGGTCATGGCCAGCGTAAGTTGGAGAAAGCGCAAATTCATGAAGTTCTTTCGAGGCAGTAGCCGTTTGATTGAGTCGGGTTAATAAACAGGAACACTGGCATCGACTTGGCTGGACCAAGCGTTGATACCACCACTGATGTTGGTGATGTTTTCAAAACCGTGGTGTTCTAAGAACGAAGCCACCTGCATACTCCGTCCACCATGGTGACACAAACAGGCGATGGGCCTTGTTTTGTCCAGTTCAGACAATCGGTCTGGGATGGTTTGCATGGGCATGATCAACACTTCACAACCTGCAGGCGCAATGCTGGCCAATTCGCATTCCCATGTTTCACGAACATCCAAAATCAATGGCTGTCCAACGGTGCTGGCTTGTTGGCGCCAATCATTGAATTGGGAGGGGCTGACTTGTTGCATGGCTAGATTGATGAAAATCGATGAAGGGGATGCTTGGCAGAAATTAAAAACTGAAGCGGTTGTGTTCAGGGAAACCTTGGAGGCGAGGCGCCACAGTGTCCCAAGGCTCAGTAGTTTGCCATTGTTGTTCGGTTTTGCGCGTGATGACACTGGCCCGCATGACGGGGTCTTCTCCCACGACAGCCAACAGCCTTCCGCCCAATTTGAGTTGGTTCAGCAAATGTTGGGGAACTTCGGGTACAGAGCCACTTAAAACGATGACATCAAAGGGACCATCGTTGGGTGCGCCCTGACTGCCATCGGCTTGGCGAACTTCAACATTGGTGATGCCGGCATTTTGAAGATTGTTGCGCGCCATGTGTGCAATGGTAGGGTCGATTTCAAAGCTCAGGACAGACGCTGCCTGCTGCCCCAACAGGGCCGCCATGTAGCCAGAACCCGTTCCAACTTCTAAAACTTTGTCGCTAGGTTGAATGGCTGCGTTTTGCAGCAAACGAGCTTCTACCTTGGGCGCCAACATGCACTGGCCCTTTGAGCCAGAAGCCTGCAAAGGAATTTCCATATCGGCAAACGCCAAGGCTTTGTGGGCCAAAGGAACAAAGTTTTCGCGTTTAACAACAGACAACAAGGACAGAACTTGACCGTCCAAAACTTCCCAAGGACGGATTTGTTGTTCGATCATGTTGAAGCGAGCGGTTTCGATGTTCATTTTTACTCCGTGGGGTATCTAATGCTGACTGTATATATTTTAACTTCCCAAGACCGTTAAAGGCTTGATTTTGGCTTGCCTTGCCAAAGTCGTTTGAGAAATTCACCCAAATCGTCCATGTAGCAATAAACCACAGGCACCACCACCAGGGTTAGGAGGGAGGAGGTGATGACGCCGCCAATGACTGCTTGCCCCATGGGCGCGCGTTGTTCGGAGCCTTCCGTGATGGCGAATGCAAGCGGAATCATGCCAAAAATCATGGCCAAAGTGGTCATCAAAATGGGACGCAACCTGACCTTGGCCGCCATGAGAAGAGCCTCATTTCGGCTCAAACCAGGCACGGCTTGGCCATTGTCGGACACGCTGCCTTCACGTGCTCGGATGGCAAAATCGACCAACAAAATGGCATTTTTGGTGACCAAGCCCATGAGCATCACAACGCCAATGACGGAGAACATGGAAAGGGTCGACTTGAAAGTCATCAAGGCCAGCACCACGCCAATCAGTGTCAAGGGCAGGGAAGTCATGAGGGCCAAAGGTTGTAAAAAGCTTTTGAACTGGCTGGCCAAAATCATGTAAATAAAGATGATGGCCATCATGAGCGCGGTCAAGGCATATTGAAACGATTCATTCATGCTTTTGGTTGAGCCGCCAAATTGGTAGCGGTAGCCAGGCGGCCATGCGGTCGCATCTAGTACTTTTCGAATGTCCTTGGAAATTTCGCCAGCCGATCTGCGCGAGGCATTGGCATTGACTGTTACCTCACGCATCAGGTCTCGGCGATTGATTTGATTGGAGCCCGTGGTTTCTTCAACGGCCGCAATCTGTCCCAGTCGAACCGTTTTGGTGCTGCCATCTGCTGAGGCTAGGCTAAAAGGAATGCGCTCTAAATCTTGCGGGCTGTTGCGATATTCAGGCGCGAGTCGCACATTGACATCGTAGGTTTGGTCATCAGGCGCACGCCAATTGCCGACAGTTTGGCCTGCCACTAGGGTGCGCAGCGAACCCGAAACGGGTGCCACGCTAAGGCCCATCTCTGATGCTGACTCACGTTTGAGTTTGATGGCGATGGAGGGTTTGTTGGGTTTCACACTGGAGTCAAGGTCGACCAAGCCGGGAATGTTTCGAATTTGTTCCAAGACATTGAGTGTGAGACGTTCGAGTTCTCGCTGGTCTGGCCCTTGGATTGAAAAATCAATTTGTTTGTTGCCGCCCACCGAGTCAACGGTGCCAACGTTGGTGACCGTGATGCCCGCTACTTGGCTTAAGCGTTGGCGTAATTCAACAGAGATGTCTTCAACGCTTCTTTCGCGAAGTTTGCGGTCGACCAAACGGATGTAAATATTTGCGTTATTTTTGCCCTGCGCACTGGGCGTGTTCATGCTTGTGAGTGTGTATTGAACTTCAGGAAACTCACGCACAATTTGCTCAACTTGCTTGGCTTTGAGTGCTGTGGTTTCCAAAGATGTACCTACGGGTGTTTGGAAACTCA
>CANKXC010000068.1 GCA_947487355.1 Comamonadaceae bacterium
CCCACTGCCAATGCGGGTTGCGCCATCTCAACATGGTGTCCCAGCGATTCGCAGAGCTTGGCCGTTTTTTGTACGGCTTCCAAACAGTCTGGATGAACAGGTGCACCAAAGGGGTTGTTCAGCATCAGGGCAATTTTCAAAGGACGAACTTTTTGATGGCCATCCAAAATGGCGTGAGGGAGGTGATTGCGCGATCCAAATTCTGGACCCTGCGTGAGCTTCATCATCAAAGCACTGTCACGCACACTTCGGCTAATGACATGCTGGCAGGAGAGCCCCATCCAACCTTCCAACGCTTTAGGGCCCATGGGGATTCGGCCGCGGCTGGGTTTAAAACCAAACAAACCACAGTGTGATGCCGGAATGCGAATGGAACCGCCACCATCACTGGCGTGCGCCACGGGCAAGATGCCCGCTGCCACTGCCGCTGCGGCACCACCGGAGGAGCCACCCGCGCTGTAGCGAACATTCCAAGGGTTGAGGGTGTTACCAAAGAGTTTGGATTCGGTGGTGGCTGTCTGCCCAAATTCGGGAGAGCTGGTTTTGGCAAAAATATTCAGGCCCGCTGCCTGATAACGCTGAACCAAAGTGGAGTCATGGTCGGCCACAGCATCTTTGAAAAATGCACAACCGTGGGTGGTGATGGTGCCTTGCAGGGCAACCCCCAAATCTTTGAGTGCAAATGGCACACCCCATAAAGGCGCCCTCTCTGTTTCAGTTGCTCTTTGAGCCTGCGTGAATTGAGAAAGTTGAGAGGCTTTGCTATGGGCCATGTCATGGTGAAACATCACGATGGCATTGATGTTGGCACGGGCCTCTGCCCTGGTTTGGGTTGCTGTCAATACTTCGAGCGGTGTGACTTGGCCCGTTCGCAGTAGCGCGGCCATTTCGGTGGCATCCCACCCTTCAAATTCTGGCAAGGGCAGGGAGCTCATTTCAGGTGCCCCAAACTTTTTGTGCAGGGGTTGCTTGGCTGATCAGTTGGTCGATGATGGGGCCCAATTCTTCGGGCTGCCAGCGCGCACCTTTGTCGATGGTGGCGTCTGTTCGCCAGCCATCGCACATGGAAATTCTGCCGCCTTGTGACTCAAACAATTTGCCCGTAATGTGCGACGACTCAGGGCTGCCTAACCACACCACCAAGGGCGCCACATTGTCGGGCGCCCAAGCATCAAAGCTGCCATCTGCTGGCGCTTTGACCACGTCGGGCATGGCGCTTTCGGTCATGGCGGTGCGAGCGGCAGGTGCCAAGCCATTGACCGTCACGCCATAGCGCGCCATCTCTGCAGCTTGCACCAAGGTGAGCGATGCAATGCCACCTTTGGCTGCCGAATAATTGGACTGGCCAATCGAGCCTTGCAAGCCAGCGCCAGAACTGGTGTTGATAATTCTGGCATCAACTTTGTTGCCTGCTTTGGCGGCGTCGCGCCAACGGCGACCCAAAATATTGGCCAAGCAAAAATGGCCTTTCAGGTGCACCTTCATGACCATGTCCCAGTCTTCTTCACTGAGGCTGATGAACATGCGATCACGCAAAATGCCAGCGTTGTTGACCAACACATGAACTTCACCAAATGTCGCCACCGCCGCATCCACAATGCTTTGTGCGCCCGCCATGCTGGTAATGTCGCCTTGATTGGCCAAGGCTTGCCCGCCTGCCGCAGTCACTTCGGCTGCCACTTGCGTTGCAGCTTCAATGCGAATGTCATTGACCACCACATTGGCACCAGCTTGGCCAAAGGCCAAGGCGTAGGCGCGTCCTAAGCCGCCCCCAGCGCCCGTGATGATGACGGTTCTGTTTTCACAAATGCGCATAAATCAAAGTCTCTCAATGATGGTGACGTTGGCTTGACCGCCACCTTCACACATGGTTTGCAAGCCGAAGCGTTTTTGGGTTCTTTCAAGTTCATGTAACAAAGTAGTCATGAGCTTGACACCGGACGCACCCAAAGGATGGCCGAGGGCAATGGCACCGCCATTGACGTTGGTGCGTTCGTGCGGAAAGTGTGTTTCTTTGAGCCATGCCATGGCCACTGAGGCAAAGGCTTCGTTGATTTCAACCAAATCGATGTCTTCGATTTTCATGCCTGCTTTTTTGAGTGCATGCGCGGTAGCTGGAATGGGGGCTGTTAAATGCCAGATGGGATCGTCTGCCAAAACACTCAGATGATGAATGCGCGCGCGAGGTGTCAAATTGTATTTTTTGAGCGCAGCCTCTGAGACCACCAAAATAGCGGCTGCGGCATCGCAAGTGGAGCTTGAAACAGCGGCTGTGATTTTGGGATAGCTCGGGTCAACAGGTTGCAGTGTTGCCAATTTTTCCAGGGTGCTGGCGCGTGCAGTTTCATCCATGGCAAAGCTGCCGTAGGGCAAAATTTCGCGCTGAAAACGACCTTCCGCCATGGCGCGCAAGGCGCGGTCATGACTTTCTTTGGCAAACACTTCCATGTCTTCACGGCTGATTTGCCAATGATCGGCAATTCTTTGTGCGGCATAAAACTGATTGACTGGCGCATTGCCAAATCGGGCCTGCCAGCCTTGGCTTTCTGCAAATGGCGTACTAAAACCCAAGGGTTGACCTGCCAGCATGGCGGAGCCAATGGGAATGCGGCTCATGGTTTGCACGCCGCCCGCCAACACCACGTCTTGTGTGCCGCTCATGACGGCTTGAGCTGCAAAGTGAACGGCCTGTTGTGAGGAACCGCATTGGCGATCAATGGTGGTGCCGGGTACGTTCAAAGGCATGCCGGCTGCCAACCAAGAAGTTCTAGCGATATCGCCTGCCAAGGCGCCAATGGTGTCGACACATCCAAAGATGACATCGTCGTATTCAGCTGCTGGAATGGCGTTGCGTTCAACAATGCCCTTAATGACATGGGCACCTAAATCGGCGCCGTGCACTTGCGCCAATGCGCCATTGCGTTTGCCTGTGGGTGAACGCAATGCGTCAACGATGAAAGCTTCTGCCATGAGGGATCCGTCTTAAAAAGATGTATTGAATGTTGCGCCAGGACCCATGAGCGAATCGTTGCTCATCAGGGCATCGGCCAGGCGTTGTTTGTGGAAGCTGCGATCGCCCCATGCGGCGTCCAATACCCAGGCGCGTTTCATGAACATTTGCAAATCGACTTCCCACGTGTAGCCCATGGCGCCATGCACTTGGATGGCTTTGCGTGCAGCAAACCAGCCCGCATCGGCGCAAGCAATTTTGGCGTGAGAAATTCGCACAGAACGCTGTGCTTCCGATTGACTCATTGCATTGGCTGCACGATACAACACGGGTTTTGCAAATTCAATTTTGGTGACGATGTCGGCCAGTTGATGCTTCACCGCTTGGAAGGACCCAATGGGTTTGCCAAATTGTTTGCGTTGCGCAGCATAGTCCACCGTCAGGTCCAGCATGCGCTGTGCCAAGCCTAAAAGTTGGGCCGACACACCGAGCGCACCTCGGTCCAACAAGTCGTTGGCCAAAGCTTGTCCAGCAGCGCTGTCAGTAATGCGGCTGTCATCTGAAGGCTGCCAAGTGATGGTGGCCAAGCGCCTAGAGGCATCAATGCTGGGGCAGGCAACTGCGGTGATCTGGTCGGGCGTTAAGGCATGCCATTCTGTGCCGGTGGCGGTAGGGTACGCAAGCAACAACAGATCAGCCAAATGGGCATCTGCCACCCATGGATTGACGGGGTGACCCAATGCAATGCGCACCGAACCATCTGCAATCAAGGGCAACCATTTGTTTCGAATCGGATGATTCTCGGGCAAGCCTGATAACAAACCTGTTGCCAAATAGGCGGTATCGGACAGGGAGTCCGGAATGCCAAAGTAGCCCAGTTCTTGGTTCATCAAGGACCAGTCGACATCGCCTAGACCTAAGCCACCAGCAGACTCAGGCACCGACAAAGCGGTAATGCCTTGTTCTGCCAATTTGCTGCGAAGCTCTGTAGAGCGGCCTGCATCAGTTTGCCAAATGGCGCGCAGTTTTTCGGGTGCAGCTTCCACCATTAAAAAACGGCTGATGGAATCGCGTAAGGCGTGCTGGTCTTCGTTGAAAGTGAAATTCATGATCAGCCCCGTTAGTTTTTAGGCAAACCAAGCAAACGCTCGGCAATGATGTTGCGTTGAATTTCGTTGCTGCCTGCGTAGATAGAACCTGCTTGCGCAAACAAAAAGCCTTCTAGCCATTCATGCGATTCGGGGTCTTCGCAGAGTTCAGCACGGGGTCCCAAAATGCGCATGGCAGTCTCGTGCATTTCCAAATCCAGCTCAGACCAAAAGATTTTGTTGGTACTGGCTTCGGCGCCAACACGCATGCCTTGCTGGACTTTGCCCACGGTGTGATACGACGCCAAGTTGTAGGCTTCAGACCCCATCCAAGCGCGCATCACGGCTTCGCGAATAGAAGGGTCGCGATCGGCAGAGGCTTGGTGCTTGCGATAAAGTTGCATGAGTTTTTGTGCAGTCCGCTGATAGCGAGCAGGTGAGCGCAGCAACAAGCCACGCTCAAAGCCGGCTGTGGCCATGGCCACGTTCCAGCCTTGACCCTCTTCGCCCAGCAGGTTGTCTGCTGACACGCGAACGTCGTCAAAGAAAATTTCTGCAAAAGCTTGTTTGCCGTTCAATGCTTGAATGGGGCGAATGGTCAGGCCTGGTGCATCAAGGGGCACCAGCAAATAGCTCAAACCGTGGTGCCTAGAGGAAGTGGGGTCACTCCTGAACAAGCCAAACAACCAGTTGGCAAAGATGGCGCGGGTAGACCAGGTTTTTTGGCCATTTAGAACATAGTGATCGCCATCGCGAATGGCTTTGCTGCTGATGGCAGCCATGTCAGAGCCAGCATTGGGCTCGCTCCAACCTTGCGCCCACATGTCATCGCAACGCGCCATGCGCGGTAAAAACTTGGCCTTTTGTGCAGCAGTGCCAAACTCCATCAAGGTAGGGCCTAGCAAAAGAATGCCGTTTTGATTGACACGGAATGGGGCGTCAGCCTTCGCGTATTCCTCTTCAAAAATAAGCCACTGAATGAGGTCGCAACCACGGCCCCCCAAGTCTTTGGGCCAAGTCACACTGCTCCAACCGCCATCTGCCAAAGTGGCTTCCCACTGTCGGTGTTGTTCGAAGCCTTCTTTGGTGTCGTGGCTTGCAAAAGTCTCGCGCGGCACGTGAGTTTGCAGCCAGTCGCGCACTTCAGCGCGAAAGGCGTTTTGTTCGCTTGTGTAATTAAGTTGCATCAGTACCTCCTTGGCATTCAAAACGTGGCATCACGTTTTTCGACAAATGCCTGACGGGTTTCATTGGAATCTGGGCTCATGTAGGCTTGCAAAGTAAAGCCTTGCTCCCAGCGGTATTTGTCTTCGAGATTGCCATCTTCAATGCCTGTAAGGGCTTCTTTGGCAATGCGAATCATGGCAGGGCTCTTGGCTGCAATTTTGGCAGCAATGGCCAAAGCCGTGTCGCGCAATTCAGCGCGCGGCACCACGCGTTCAATAGCGCCCAAGCGGGCGGCTTCGGTCGCGCCAATCATCTCGCCTGTGAAAAACAAGTAGCGCGTTTTTTGCACGCCAAACATGCGCTGCATGTGGGCTGCACCGCCCATGGCGCCGCGGTCAACTTCTGGTAAACCAAAACTGGCGTCGTCTGCGGCAATCACAATGTCGGCTGCACCGCAAATGCCAATGCCACCGCCCAACACAAAACCATGAACAGCCGCAATGACGGGGACTTTGTTGAGGTGAACTGCCTTGAAGGTGGCATAGTTGCCCGCGTTGACGTCGACAATCAATTTGTCGTTGCTGGCCAATTCTTTGATGTCAACACCGGCACAAAAGCCACGGCCTTCTGCGCGAATCACGATGACGCGAACTTCAGGCTTTTGACCCTGCGCCTCTATTTCTTTGGCAAGGCCATACCAGCCTGCAGCGTTCAAGGCATTGACGGGCGGGCGGTTGATCACAATTTCGGCAACGCCGTTGTCATGCAACTCAGTGAAAAATTGTTGGGTCATGCGGGTCGCTCCTTAAGCGTCTTGGCCACTGTATTGCTTGATCGCCAATTGCCTGTCTTGGGCTTGGCGCATGATGCCTTGAATGACGGTCTCACAAGAATCAAGTTGATTGATTAATGCGGCCACTTGGCCAGACGACATGACGCCTTCAGCAGGTTTGCCATCGGTCATGGATCGTTGTAACAACATGGGCGCATTGGCCGCCATGACGTTTTGTGCAGTACTGCCCGGGTCTTCTCTGAAACCCTTCCACAAAATGGCCAGGGCTTGTTGCGTGGTCATGCCGGTTTGTGATTTCCATTGCAAGGCCAATTGGACGGCAATGCGCAAACGTTTGAAGGGTGATGATTTCTCGAGCATTTGCAAATACTCGTTGGGAATCATGCGTTGGGGCATGCCATCGACCAAGTAGGAGATCTGAATTTTTTCGGCGTCTTTGGCTTGAAGATAGCGATCTAAAGTGGCCGAAGGAATGCCAGAGTCGCTGGTCATCAAGAAACGCGTGCCCATGGCAATGCCTTGCGCGCCATAGGCCAGCGCCGCCAGCAAACCGCGGCCATCGTAGAAACCGCCGGCCGCAATGACCGGAACTTTGACCGCGTCCACCACTTGGGGAATTAAGACCGTGGAGGGCACTGAACCTGTGTGTCCGCCGCCCTCGCCACCTTGAACGGTGATGGCATTGGCACCCATTTCGATGGCTTTTTGCGCATGCTTCAAAGCGCCTACGGTAGGCATGCACACAATGCCCGCATCACGGAGTCGACCAATGACTTTTTTGTCGGGACCGCGGCCATAACTGACGGCGCGGACTTTGTGTTCGATGGCCAAGTCAAGCAACTGATTGGCGTTGGTTTGGAACATGTGAAAGTTCAAACCAAAAGGCTTGTTGCCTGTGAGTTCTTTGACCCGAATGATTTCGGCTTCAACTTCATCGGCCGGAATGGTTGCGCCTGCCAAAAAACCAAAGCCACCCGCATTGGTGGTGGCTGCAACCAAGGAAGATCCGGCCACCCAGCCCATGGCTGTTTGAATGACCGGATATTGGCACCCTAAAAGATCACACAGGGGTGTTCGCAATGCATGCGATGAACTCATTCTTTGGCGTCCTTTTTGTTGGCTTGTGCCATGGTTTTGGCATCGTGTCCGCCCAGTTGGCCAGCGCCCAGCACTTGGCTGTGTGCATGTGCAAAATGGTGATAACCAAAAGCCACATCCATGGTGGTGCGAAGGCCTTGCAGTTCTTCGACGCGATTGATCACGGTTTTTGTCAGGGCCAAGCCCATGCGCGGTTGCTTGGCAATGCGTGCTGCAATGTCGTATGTTTGAGTTTCAAGTTCATCGCGCGGCACCACGCGATTGACCATGCCCATCATGTAAGCCCTGTCGGCTTTCATGCGCTCGCCTAAAAATAAAAATTCTTTGGCAATGCGGGGATTGAGTTCGTGGGCGTGCGCAAAATATTCAACCCCAGGAATGCCCATGCGAACCACGGGGTCCTGGAAAAAAGCATCGTCACTGGCAATGATCAAGTCGCAGACCCAAGCCAGCATCAAGCCACCCGCCACACAGGCGCCTTGCACCATGGCGATGGTGGGTTTGGGAATGTCGTGCCAGCGGCGGCACATGCCCAAATAAACTTCTTGCTCACGCGCAAACAGTTGTTCGGCGCCAGGCTTGTTGGTGTGGTCCCACCACAATGTTTGGCGGTCAAAGGGTTTGTTAATGTCTCTGCCTGGTGAGCCAATGTCATGACCCGCGCTGAAATGTTTGCCAGCACCCCGAAGCACAATGACTTTGACCGTGTCGTCGTCAACGGCACGCCTGAAGCACGCGTCCAAGGCGTAGGTCATTTGTGAGTTTTGGACATTGTGAAAATCAGGCCGATTCATGGTGAGCGTGGCCACACCGTCTGCCACCGCATACAAAACGGGTTCTTGGGTTTCGTAGACAGCCTTGTCTTCGCGCTGAACAAATTGATCGCCGGGGTCGGAGTGCGTCATGGT